>CAZFTZ010000207.1:0-8305 GCA_964521875.1 uncultured Cellulomonas sp.
CGCCACGGTGTCCTTGGCGAGCATCGTGCCGAGCCGGTAGTGCTTGCCGACGTCCCGCAGGAAGTCGATCGCGGTGAGGCCGCCGGTCCAGTCGAGGTTGTTGACCATCGTCGCCGGGTTGTCGCCGTCGAAGTCGAGGAAGCGGCCGATCTGCCCGCCCAGGCGGTCCACCCAGGAACGCACGGTCTCCGCGGAGTTCAGCACCCGCTCACCGGACATCCGCGGGTCGCCGATCATGCCGGTGGCCCCGCCGACGAGCGCCAGCACCCGGTGCCCGGCGCGCTGCAGGTGCCGCAGCACGATCAGCTGCACCAGGTTCCCGTGGTGCAGCGAGGGCGCGGTGGGGTCGAAGCCGCAGTAGACGGTGACCGGTCCAGCCGACAGCGCGGCGGCCAGCGCGTCCCGGTCGGTGGTCTGCGCCAGCAGGCCGCGCCACTCCAGCTCGTCGAGGACGGTGCTCACAAGGTCTCCTTCACGCGACGGCGGTCACGCCGCCGGAACAGCACGGGGTCAGGGAAGGACGGTCAGGCCGGCGTCGTCGCCCCTCCGGGGGCGGTCCCCGATGCCGGCGAGCGATACGCCGGGCGATAGGCCGAGACCGTCGGCTCGCCCGCCAGCCAGAACCGCCACGGGTGCCGGGCGGCGTCTCCCCCGGCACCGGCCACGCCGACGCGCGGCCCCTGCCGGTGCGCGGGTACCACGGAGCCCTCCGGTCGCATCCGCACGACGACCCGCCCGCCCACCTCGGTGACGTCCTCGCTGTTGGCGTCGAGGTCCAGCCCGAGGCACACCGCCAGCCGGCCCGGTCCGCGCGCCAGCTGGCGCTCGTTGTCGACGACGCCGGCGGCCGCTCGTCTCGCCCACGCCAGCTCGGTGCCGTCGACGACCTCGCCGGCACGCAGCAGCACCGCGGCCGCCGATCCCGTCGGCTGGGCGACGACGTTGAGGCAGTGGTGCAGGCCGAGGTGGCGGTACACGTAGAGCCGGCCGGGCTCGGCGTACATCACGGAGTTGCGTGGCGTGCGGCCGCGGAAGGCGTGCGACCCCGGGTCGTCCTCGCCGGCGTAGGCCTCGACCTCGGTGAGGCGCACGGTGACGTCGCCGTCCGGCGAGTGCGAGGTGATCGTCGCGCCGAGCAGGTCGACGGCGACGGCGAGCACGTCACGGGCGTACCAGACGCGCGCCGCGACGACCCCGAGGGGGTCGGCGGCCACGGCACGCTCCGGGAGGCTCACGCGCCCATCCTGCCAAACCCGTCCAGCCGCACGTCCGCGCGTTCCGCCGTCCGTTCGCGGGCGAAGTGCTCCGCTTCGTCGCGCATCCACCGTTCCCAGTGCGGGCGCTCGGCCTCGCCGTCGCGCGCCAAGCCGCGCGCCAGGCGCACCTGCGGTGGGGCCTCCACCCAGACGCGCAGCACGACGAGCTCGTCGGCCCCCCGCCGCGCCGACCCGCACCCCTCCAGGACCAGCACGCCCGGGACCGGCAGGTCGACCCAGTCGTCGAACGCGCCGGCGATCCAGTCGTAGCGCTGGTAGCGGCCGGGGCGACCACGGCGCAGCGGCTCGAGCACCTGGGCGCTCAACCGGGGCCAGAGCGACCCCTCCAGACCGGTCCAACCGTCGTAGAGGTCGTCCAGGTGGAGCACGGCGGCGTTCGCACCGTGCCCGACGAGCGCGTCGGCCAGTGCACCGGCGAGCGTCGTCTTGCCACTGCCCGCCGGGCCGTCGATCGCGACGAGCCGCACCTGGCCGAGCCGGGGCGCGGCGGCGAGGATCCGCTCGGCGATCTCGCAGACCGCCTCCGCGGGCGGGGACGAGCCGTCCTGGTCCCTGGTGGAGGCGAGGTACCTCACCACGACTCCGGCAGGACCCGGACCTGCCGACCGCCGGACAGTCGGAGCACCGAGAAGTGCCGACGGTCCAGCGTGGCGATCCGGTCGGTCCGGTACTCCTCGGCGAGAACGACGAGCGAGGCGTCCGTTACCCCGACAGGCATGTCCGCGTAGTTGCGGACGACCGTCGCGGCGGCAGCCAGACGCGTCGGGCCGAACTCGGCGAGCCGCCACGCGCCGCCGGCGAGCTCGTCGAGGACGGCCTGCTCGGCCTGTGACCCGTGTCGGGTCAGCACCAGGTGGTCGAGCTCGGCGACGACGTACGGCGAGACGACAAGGTCGTCCTCGGCGCCGTCGATCACGGCCGCGACCGCACCATGGGTGGGCTCGTTCGCGTCGAAGTAGGCCAGGAGGGCACTGGTGTCGACGATCACGCCGCACCGAAGCCGTCGAGCAGCTCGTCGACCCGCTCGGCGATCGGCTCGGAGCCGGTGAAGATGCCCCCCCGTGGCCGGGCACGCTCCGTGCCGAGCTCCTTACGCAGCGCCGTGCGGATCAGCTCCGCCTCCGACTCGCCGCGACGCACCGACTCACGTTCGAGACGTGCCTTGAGCTCGTCGGGCAGGTAGAGCGTCGTCTTCACCATGCCATATACGGTACCACATATGGCGGACGTGGGTGGGCACGCTCGAAGCGACCACGTCCGACGGCTTACGTGCCGCGAAGCAGTCTTCTCCAGATCGACGCGCAACGCGGCGACCGCGCGGCGAGCCTGCTCAGGCTTCCGTCCAGGCGCGGTGCTCGTCGGCCCGCGCTCGCGCCGCGACGAGCTGCTCGGCGACGCGCGCCGGGGCCGTGCCGCCGACCCCGTCCCGGGAGCCGACCGAGCCCTCGACCGTCAGCACCGAGCGGACCGCCGGCGTCAGGTGCGGGCTGATCGCCGCCAGGTTCTCGTCGGACAGCCCCTCGAGGCCCACCCCGCGAGCCTCGGCCGCACGCACGCACGCCCCCGCCACCTCGTGGGCGACCCGGAACGGGACCCCGTGGCGCACCAGCCACTCGGCGACGTCGGTCGCCAGCGAGAAGCCGGCGGGCGCCAGCGAGGCGAGCCGCGGCAGGTCGAAGCGCAGCGTGGCGACCATCCCGGCGAACGCCGGCAGCAGCACCGTCAGCTGGTCCACCTGGTCGAACACCGGCTCCTTGTCCTCCTGGAGGTCCCGGTTGTACGCCAGCGGCAGGCCCTTGAGCGTCGTCAGCAGACCGGCAAGGTCGCCGACCAGCCGGCCGGCCTTCCCACGCGCCAGCTCGGCGACGTCAGGGTTCTTCTTCTGCGGCATGATGCTCGACCCGGTCGAGTACGCGTCGTCGAGGCGGACGTAGCCGAACTCGGCGGTCGCCCAGAGCGTCACCTCCTCCGCCAGCCGGGAGACGTCCACCGCCGTCATCGCGCAGACGAAGGCGAACTCCGCGACGACGTCGCGCGAGGCCGTCCCGTCGATCGAGTTCTCCACCGGGCCGTCGAAGCCCAGCTCGTCGGCCACTGCCGCCGGGTCCAGGCCGAGCGACGAGCCCGCGAGCGCCCCCGAGCCGTACGGCGAGCGCGCGGCACGCGCGTCCCAGTCGCGGAACCGGTCGACGTCGCGCATCAGCGGCCAGGCGTGCGCCAGCAGATGGTGCGCGAGCAGGACGGGCTGGGCGTGCTGCAGGTGGGTGCGGCCCGGCATGGTGGCGTCACCGGCGGCCGCGGCCTGGCCGACGAGCGCGTCGACGACGTCGAGCACCAGCACGGACAGCACCCGGGCCTGACGGCGCAGGTACACCCGCACCAGGGTGGCGATCTGGTCGTTGCGGGACCGGCCGGCGCGCAGCCGGCCGCCGAGGTCGGCCCCGGCCCGCTCGATCAGCCCGCGCTCGAGGGCGGAGTGGACGTCCTCGTCGTCGGGCGCAGGAGTGAAGGCGCCGGAGGCGACGTCCGCCCGCAGCGACTCCAGGGCGGCGACCATGGCCGCGGTGTCCTCGTCGGACAGCAGACCGGCGCGGTGCAGCACGTGCGCGTGCGCCACCGACCCCGTGAGGTCGTCGTCGGCCAGCCGCCAGTCGAACTGCGTCGACCTGCTCAGCGCGGCGAGCGCGTCCGCCGGGCCGGACGCGAACCGCCCGCCCCACAGCGCGCCGGAGGGGGTGCCGGCGGCCACGTCAGTCCGTCCCGACTTCCATCGCGGCGGCGTCCAGCGCCGCCTCCTCGTCGCCGGCGACCGCCGGGTTCGTCGCGATGACGGCCGCACCACCCGCGGGCAGCGCGCCGAACAGCGTGCCGTGCTCGACGAGCACCTGCCCCTGGTCGATCGGCTGGCTGGCGTACAGCTCGAGCTTGGCGCGCGAGTCGGCGATGTCGAGGTTGCGCATCGTCAGCTGCCCGATGCGGTCGGTCGGGCCGAACGCTGCCGACTCGGTGCGCTCCATCGACAGCCGGTCGGGGTGGTAGGACAGGCCGGGACCGTCGGTGCGCAGGATGGTGTAGTCCTCCCCGCGGCGCAGCCGCAGCGTCACCTCGCCCGTGACGACCGAGGCGATCCAGCGCTGGATCGACTCGCGCAGCATGAGCGACTGCGGGTCGAGCCAGCGGCCCTCGTACAGCAGCCGGCCCAGCCGACGGCCCTCGTTGTGGTAGCTGGCGATCGTGTCCTCGTTGTGGATCGCGTTGACCAGCCGCTCGTACGCCGCGAACAGCAGCGCCATGCCGGGCGCCTCGTAGATGCCTCGCGACTTCGCCTCGATGATCCGGTTCTCGATCTGGTCGGACATGCCCAGCCCGTGCCGGCCGCCGATCGCGTTCGCCTGGCGGACGAGGGCCACCGGGTCGTCGTACCGCACGCCGTCGATCGCCACCGGCCGGCCGCGCTCGAACTCGATCGTCACGTCCTCGGTCTCGATCGCCACCGCCGGGTCCCAGAACCGCACGCCCATGATCGGCTCGACCGTCTCCAGCGACACGTCGAGGTGCTCCAGCGTCTTGGCCTCGTGGGTGGCGCCCCAGATGTTCGCGTCCGTCGAGTACGCCTTCTCGGCGCTGTCGCGGTAGGGCAGGTGATGGTCGACGAGGAACTGGCTCATCTCGGCGCGCCCGCCGAGCTCGGTGACGAAGTCCTGGTCGAGCCACGGCTTGTAGATCCGCAGGCCGGGGTTGGCGAGCAGCCCGTAGCGGTAGAACCGCTCGATGTCGTTGCCCTTGAAGGTGGACCCGTCGCCCCAGATCTCGACGTCGTCGGCCTGCATCGCCCGCACCAGCAGGGTGCCGGTGACGGCCCGGCCCAGCGGCGTCGTGTTGAAGTAGGAGCGGCCGCCGCTGCGGATGTGGAACGCGCCGCACGCGAGGGCCGCCAGCCCCTCCTCGACCAGCGCGGCCTTGCAGTCGACGGCACGGGACAGCTCGGCGCCGTACGCCATGGCACGGCCGGGCACCTGGTCGATCTCGGGCTCGTCGTACTGGCCGAGGTCGGCGGTGTAGGTGCACGGGATCGCGCCCTTGGAGCGCATCCAGGCCACGGCCACCGAGGTGTCCAGCCCGCCGGAGAAGGCGATGCCCACCCGCTCGCCGACCGGCAGCTGCGTCAGAACCTTGCTCACATCTCGTCCTTGTCTCGTGCGGAATCTCGCGTGGAGTCACGGCCAGCCGCAAGATCGAGGAATCGCTGGGCCACCACGGAGCCGGTGTCGGACTCGGCGGCGATCACCAGCACGGTGTCGTCGCCGGCGATCGTGCCGAGCACACCCGGCATGGTCGAGTGGTCGATCGCGGAGGCGAGGAACTGTGCACCGCCGGGCGGGGTGCGCAGCACGACGAGCGGGCCGGACGCCTCCGCGGTGACGACGAGCTCGGCGGAGAGCCGGGCGAGCCGCGCCGCGAGCACCTCGGTGCTCTCGGCCTGCCGGGTGCCGCGCGCGCCGCCCTCGACCGGCACCGCGTAGACGAGCGCGCCGGTGGGCGCGCGCACCTTGACCGCCTGCAGCTCGACGAGGTCGCGGCTCAGCGTCGCCTGGGTGACCGTGACGCCCTCGGCGGCGAGCAGCTCGGCGAGCTCGACCTGCGAGCGCACCTGCTCGTGGGCCAGCAGCGACACGACGAGCGCCTGACGCGCCGCCTTCGTCGAGGGCACGGAGGCCGGCGCCGGCGCCGAGGCGCTCGCGACCCGGCGGCCACCGTCCGGCTTGCTCACGCGTGCCCCTCGAGCAGGAACGCCAGCAGCGCCTTCTGCGCGTGCAGCCGGTTCTCGGCCTCGTCCCACACCACCGACTGCGGGCCGTCGAGCACGTCCGCGGTGACCTCCTTGCCGCGGTAGGCCGGCAGGCAGTGCAGCACGACCGCGCCCGGCGCGGCCTTCGCCAGCCCCTGCGCGTCGAGCCGGAACGGCACGAACGGCTCGGCGCGGTGCGCCGCCTGCGCCTCCTGCCCCATCGACACCCAGGTGTCGGTGGCGACGGCGTCCGCGCCGTCCAGGGCGGCGTCGCGGTCGTCGTGCACCGCCACCGAGCCGCCGGTCGTCGCGGCGATCCGCCGTGCGTCCGCCAGCACCGCCGGGCTCGGCCGGAAGCCGTCGGGCGTGCCGATCCGCACGTGCATGCCGGCGGTCGCGCCGCCGAGCAGGTAGGACTGCGCCATGTTGTTCGACCCGTCGCCGACGTAGGCGAGCGTGGTGCCCGGCAGCGTGCCGACGCCGCCGCGGTGCTGCGCCACCGTCAGCAGGTCCGCGAGCACCTGGCACGGGTGGAAGTCGTCGGTGAGCGCGTTCACCACGGGGACGCCGGCGACGGCGGCCATCTCCTCGACGCGCGCCTGCGCGTGGGTGCGCCAGACGATCGCGGCGCACTGCCGGCCCAGCACGTGCGCGGTGTCCGAGATCGACTCCCGCACGCCGATCTGCGCCAGGTTGCCGTCGACCACCACCGGGTAGCCGCCGAGCTCCGCGATGCCCGCGGTGAACGACACCTGGGTGCGCAGCGTCGGCTTGTCGAAGATGACGGCCACGGCGCGCGGCCCGGCGAGCGGCCGCCGCGCGAACCGGTCCCGGCTCAGCAGGTCACCGAGCCGCAGCACGTCGGCCTGCTGCTCCGGCGTCAGGTCGTCGTCCCGCAGGAAGCTCGTCACGCGGTCACCTCCAGCTGTGCGACGAAGTCGACGAAGGTCCGTGCCTGGTCCCGGGTGAGCACGTACGGCGGCGCGAGCCGGATCGTCGTCGGCGTGCAAGGGTTGACGATGAATCCCGCCGCGAGGGCGAGCTCTGCGACGCGCGGGGCCACCGGCGCGACCAGCTCGACGGCGATGAGCAGCCCCTCGCCGCGGACCTCCTTGACCAGCGGGTGGTGCAGGTCGGCCAGCGCCGCCCGCCACCACGCGCCGAGCTCCGTGACGTGGGCCAGCAGCCCGTCGCGCTCCACCACGCCGATGGTGGCCAGCGCCGCCGCCGAGGCGACCGGGTTGCCGCCGAACGTCGTGCCGTGCTGACCCCGGCCGAGCAGCCCCGACACCCGCGGGCCGAACGCGACCAGCGCGCCGACCGGGAAGCCGCCGCCGAGACCCTTGGCGACGGTGACGACGTCCGGCACGATGCCGCCGCCGATGTGGTCGTGCTGGAACGCGAACCACTTCCCGGTCCGGCCCATGCCGGACTGCACCTCGTCGAGCACCAGCAGCGCGCCGTGCCGCGTCGTCAGCTCGCGCGCGGCGGCGAGGAACCCGGGCGGCGGCAGGATGACGCCGGCCTCGCCCTGGATCGGCTCGATGAACACCGCGGCGACGTCGTCGCCCATCGCCGTCTCGAGCGCGGCGGCGTCGCCGTAGGGGACGAACTCCACCCCGGGCGGCAACGGCTCGAACGGCTCGCGGTAGGCGGCCTTGTAGGTGAGCGCCAGCGCGCCCATCGACCGGCCGTGGAACGCGTGCTCCATCGCGATCAGCCGTGGCCGCCGGCCGTCGGAGTGGCGCCGCGTCAGCTTGACCGCCGCCTCGAGCGCCTCGGTGCCCGAGTTGGTGAGGAACACGCGGGAGCCGTCGGGAGCGCCGGAGACGCGCAGCAGCGTCTCGGCGAGCGCGATCTGCGTCGGGCTGGCGAAGAAGTTCGAGATGTGGCCGAGCGTGCCCAGCTGGGCGCTGATCGCCGCGGTGAGCGTCGGGTGGGCGTGGCCGAGCGCGTTGACGGCGATGCCGCCGAGCAGGTCGAGGTAGCGGTGGCCGTCGGCGTCCCACACGTAGGGGCCGTCGCCGCGCACCAGCACGCGCTGCGGTGGGCCGAACGTGTCCATCAGCGCGTGGCCGTACCGGTCGGTCCACGCGGCGACCGAGCCGGACGGCTTCGGCAGGAGGTCGCTCATCACGCCACCACCGGGATCGGCTGCGTCGTCGGGCGCTCTGGTGCCTCTTCGTCGGGGAACACCATGGTGCCGATCCCGTCGTCGGTGAACACCTCGACGAGGATC
>CAZFTZ010000208.1:0-3261 GCA_964521875.1 uncultured Cellulomonas sp.
GCTGGCGAAGCGGCGCCGGGAGCGCTTCGGCAAGCTCCACCCCGACCTCGTCGGGCGCCTGGAGCGGACGAGGAGCGACGACGCCGTGGTCCCGGTGGCGGTCTGGCTGCGCACGGACGACGACGGCACGCTGCCCGCCAAACCGGTCCGTGCCGCGGCGGCCAAGCGCCCGGCGCTGGAGAACCGGCGCCGCGCCACCTGGGCCAAGGCGGCCGAAGCGTTCCGGGGCTCGGCCGAGCGGCACCGCCTGACCGTCCGTGCGGTCGAGCCGGCCGCGCCCGTGGTCTTCGCCGACGTGCCGGCGAGCGAGGTGCGCGCGCTGGCCGAGCGGGACGACGTCGCCGCGGTGTTCCTCCACGACACCTCGATCGCGCTCGACCTCGGGAACTCGATCGCGATCGCCGAGTCCGACGACGCGCACTCCCTCGGCTTCACCGGCAAGGGCGTGCGGGTCGCGGTCTACGAGGGCGGGCCCGACGACACCACCAACCTGGTCATCGACGCCCGGTACACCACCTCGCCCGCGACGTCCCAGCACGCCCGGCACACCCACGGCATCGTCAAGAACAAGGAGTCCGGCAAGCCGCACGGCCATGCCCCGGACTGCTCGCTGAGCTCGGCGAACAGCCAGGACCTCGCCGCGATCCGGTGGGCCGCGCAGGACCGCGAGTGCACGGTGATCAGCCAGAGCTTCCACCGCGACGCGGAGCAGACGTCGTCCACCCTGTCGTTCGACGACGTCTTCAAGGACCACCTGGCGCTGCACTACCCGTACCCGACGATCTGCGAGGCAGCCGGCAACGGCGTGTCCACCGAGTTCGTCAACCACAAGGGGTTCAACCGGCTGACGGTCGGCAACCACAACGACGCCGCCAGTGCCATGGCGTCCGACTCGGTGACACGCAACCCCTCGTCGGCCCACGGCGACCGGGAGCTGCCGGAGATCGCCGCGAACGGCGTCTCGGTGACCACCGTCGGGCTGACGATGAGCGGCACGAGCATGGCCGCGCCCGCGGTCGCCGGCGCCACCGCGCTGATCCAGCAGGCCGCCCCGGTGCTGAAGTCCTGGCCGGAGGGCTGCCGCGCGGTCCACCTGGCCGCCGCGTGGCGCAACCCCGCGGGCAGCACCTGGCACGCCGACCTCGTCTCCGGCGCCGACGGCGCGGACGGAGCAGGTGCGCTGGACGCCGCGGACGCGGTGCGGATCGCGCAGAATCTCCGCTCACCCGGCTCGGCGGCGCAGCGCCGCGGGTTCGGCGTCGGGACGGTCACCTCGTCGAAGATCGGGACGGGTGGCTGGTTCACCGACGTCTACCGGATCGCCGTGCCGGCCACGCTGCTGCTGCCGCACGTCAAGGTCGCCCTGGCATGGGACTCGGCCGTCACCACGCTCGATTTCCTCGGCATCGAGATCCCGCTGACCTCGACCCTCGCCGTCGACCTCGACCTGCACGTCGTCGACTCGTCGGGCACCACCGTCGCGTCGAGCAGCTCGTGGGACAACAGCTACGAGATCGTCGAGTTCACCCCGAAGCGCGGTGAGCAGTACACGGCGAAGATCCGTCGCTGGTCCGGCACCAAGGACGTCTGGTACGGCATCGCGTGGCAGGTGACGGGCCTCGACCTCGGCTCGCTGACCCCGGTGGGGCACCTGCGCGGGTACGAGGCGCTGCTGGGCCGGTGAGGCGGCCCGTCCGGGCGGTATGCGACCATGGGGACGTGGCCCCCCGCCCGGACGGACGTCTGACCCACGATCTCCTCCCGCACGAGAAGGGCCCGCAGGACGCCTGCGGGGTCTTCGGAGTCTGGGCACCTGGCGAGGAGGTCGCCAAGCTCACCTATTTCGGCCTGTACGCGCTGCAGCACCGCGGTCAGGAGTCGGCGGGCATCGCGACCAGCAACGGGCAGCAGCTCCTCGTCTTCAAGGACATGGGCCTGGTCTCCCAGGTGTTCGACGAGACCTCGCTCGCCGCCCTCACCGGCTACCTGGCCATCGGCCACACGCGCTACTCCACCACCGGCGGCTCCACCTGGGAGAACGCGCAGCCCACGCTCGGAGCCACGGCGGCCGGCACCGTGGCGCTAGGCCACAACGGCAACCTGACCAACACCTCCGAGCTCGTCGACCTCGTCGCGGAGCGGTACGGGTCCAAGCGACGCGGCGAGCTGGCCCGCGGCAACACCACCGACACCGCGGTGATCACCGCGCTGCTCGCCGGCGACCCCGACCGCACCCTCGAGGCCACCGCGCTCGAGGTGCTGCCGCGCCTGCGCGGCGCCTTCTCCCTCGTCTTCATGGACGAGACGACGCTCTACGCCGCCCGTGACCCGCAGGGCGTCCGGCCGCTCGTCCTCGGCCGGCTGGAGCGCGGCGGGGTGGTCGCCTCCGAGACGCCCGCGCTCGACATCGTCGGCGCCTCCGTGGTGCGCGAGGTCGAGCCGGGCGAGCTGATCGCGTTCGACGAGAACGGCCTGCGCTCGACGAGGTTCGCGACCGCCCAGCGCGCCGGCTGCGTGTTCGAGTACGTCTACCTCGCTCGCCCCGACACGACGATCGCGGGCCGCTCGGTGCACGCCAGCCGTGTCGCGATGGGCCGCCGGCTGGCGGTGGAGCACCCGGCCGAGGCCGACCTGGTCATCCCGGTGCCGGAGTCCGGCACGCCGGCCGCCGTCGGGTACGCCCAGGAGTCCGGCATCCCGTTCGGCCAGGGCCTGACGAAGAACGCCTACGTCGGTCGGACGTTCATCCAGCCGTCCCAGACGCTGCGCCAGCTCGGCATCCGGCTCAAGCTCAACCCGCTGCGCGAGCAGATCCGCGGCAAGCGGCTCGTCGTCGTCGACGACTCGATCGTCCGCGGCAACACCCAGCGCGCCCTGGTGCGGATGCTGCGCGAGGCCGGCGCCGCCGAGGTGCACGTGCGGATCTCCTCCCCACCGGTGAAGTGGCCGTGCTTCTACGGCATCGACTTCGCGTCCCGCGCCGAGCTGATCGCCAACGGCCTGGCGGTCGACGAGATCGCGGCGTCCCTGGGCGCCGACTCCCTCGGCTACATCTCGATCGACGGCATGATCGAGGCGACCGAGCAGCCCGCCGGCGCGCTGTGCACCGCGTGCTTCACCGGCCGCTACCCGATCGAGCTGCCGCCCGACGACCGGCTGGGCAAGAACCTCCTGGAACAGGCGGCGCTGCCGCTCGGGGAGCCGCAGGACGGCCTGCTGCACCTGCTGCCGGGCGCCGGCGGCGCGAGCGCCCTCGAGCGC
>CAZFTZ010000209.1:0-6825 GCA_964521875.1 uncultured Cellulomonas sp.
GGAGTTGCTGCATCTGGGGGTCGCTGGCCATGCCACCCTCGCCGGTGTCGCTCATCGAGCCGTGGTCCATGCCGGGCATGGCGCCGTCGGAGTCCAGCGGCTCTGCTCCCCAGGCTTCCAGCCAGCCGGTCATGGTCTCGATCTCGGGCTGCTGGGCCTGCTCGATGCGCTGGGCGAGCTCCTTGACCTCGGGTGCCTCGGCGCGGTCGGCGGCCAGGCGAGCCATGTCGAGGGCGCCCTGGTGGTGGACGATCATCATCTGCGCGAACTCGACGTCGGCCTGGTTCGCGGTGCCGACGGTGGCCGTCGTGTTGGGTGCGGCCGCGGTGGTGCTGGCCGCGGTGGTGCTGGCTGCGGGCGCGGAGGTGTCGGTGTGCGCGGAGGTGTCGCTGGAACAGCCGGCCAGGACCAAAGCGGTCACGGCCAGTGATGCGGCGCTCAGGGCGGCGGCGGGGGGTCGGTGCATGGTGGTCTCCTCGTCGTTTGGATGCAGGGTCATCGCGCGTGGTGCGGGACCTTCGTCCCACCGTGCGGGGTAGTCGCCTGCGGTTCGGCTGAGAGACGATCAAGCCTTGATGAAGGTCTGGACCTGGGAACCGTGGGTCTCGGGCTCGCCGGACGGTGCCGGCTCGCCGCGTCGAGTGCGGAGGCGTCCGTGGACTATGACGGCGGTGCCGGCGACGATGCTGACGACCGCCCACAGCTGCGGTTGGGTGAGCCCGAACAGGGCGGGCTCGTTGATCCGCAGGTACTCGACGAGGAAGCGGGAGATGCCGGACAGGACAAGGTAGGCGCCGAGGATCTCCAGCGGCGGTCGGGTGCGCCGCTGCAGCGCCCACAGGGCCGCGGCGATGAGCAGGGCGGCGAGGGTCTCGTACAGGGGGGTGGGGTGCACGGGCACGTCGGTGGCGACCATTCCGTCGGGCAGCGCCACGCCCCAGGGGAGGTCGGTGGGCTTGCCGTAGGTGCCGTCGCCGGACAGCCAGCAGCCGATGCGTCCGACGCCGTAGGCGAGGGTCAGCGGGACCGCAGCGGCGTCGATGATGAACGCGGCGGGTAGGTGGCGGCGGCGGATGATGACCAGGAAGGTCGCGATGCCGCCGATCAGCCCGCCGTACCAGGTGAACCCCGACCCGCCCAGGTGGTGCCAGGTGACTTCGTCGGCGTGCTCGAGCAGGAAGTAGATCTTGGCGCCGACGAAGCCCCAGATCGTCGCCCACATCACCAGGGAGTAGGCGTCGTCCTTCTTCAGCCCTCGCCGGTCGAAGGCGCGGCCGAGGAGGAACGCGGCGAGCAGGGCGGCGGCGGCCTTGCTGACGCCGTAGGACTGGACGTCGAAGCCGAAGACGGAGAACAGGATCGGTCGCATCGGGTACGTCCTTTCCGGTGCCCGACCCGTGCAGGGTCAGGCGACCTGGTCGGGCAGCTCGGAGGTGTGCTCGGCGGCCGTCTCGTCGGGAACTGCGACGAGCGCCGGTGCCGAGTCGTGCTGGCAGGTGCAGTCGCCGGAACACGTGTGGCCGGCTTGGTCGTCCTGGGCATGGCAGCAGTCGTGCATCGGGAAACCTCTCGCTGGAGTGAGGGTGTTGTGCAGCGCGCGGTGGGCTCAGAGCTTGTCGCGGACGGTTGCGAGCAGCTCGGACGGCTCGATCCACATGGAGGGGTAGTCGGCCTGCCACACCTGGTTGCCGTCGGCGTCGATGAGGACGAACCCGTGGCCGGGCAGGCCGGGATGCATGCCCTTGCCGAGCGTGTCGTACTCCTTGGAGACGGTGCCGTCGTCGAGCAGGTAGGCGGTCTTCCCGCCCAGGCGGTCGCGGTCGGCGTTGATCTGCTCGGCGGTGTTCATGACGATCGGCAGCACGGTGATACCGGCCTCGGCGAACCCGGGTTCTGCTTCGATCTTGGCCTGCTGCACGATGCAGGCGTCGCAACCGGCGCCCTCGCTGAAGTACAGCAGCACCGGGGACCCGCGCAGGTCGGACAGTGTCACCGAGCCGCCGTCGGAGTCCGGCAGCGTGAAGTCCGGCGCTACGCGGACCTCGGCGGACGTCTGCGGCCGGGCGGTCCACAGGGCCGCGGCGATCAGCCCGACGACAACCAGGACGAGCAGACCCCACAGGCCGCCGATCAGGAGGCGATGGCGTCGCTCGGCGGAGTTCTGCTTGGCGCGCACTGTGCTCAAGAGCTCTTGGCGCTCTCTGGCCCGCTTGGTGGCCGATCCGGAGGTCATCGGTGAGTCCTTGGTGAGGGTTCGGATGTCGTCTGGTGGCAGGACGGCGCGGGCTCGTCGCCTGCGCTGGAGGGATGGCCTTCAACGGGCGTGAGCTGCTGGTGCGGAGGTTCCGCGGGGTCACCGTCGAGGGGGGCGGCGGCGACCCCGCGGCGTCGACCGGTCAAGGTGGCCGCGACCAACCCGCCGACGACGAGGAACAGGAGCAGCGCTTGGACCACCTCGGGGATCGGGGAGGCCCACTCCTGGATGCGCAGGAACGCCTGGGTCAACCGCTGCGACACCCAGGTCTGTGCGGCGTTGTCCCGGGACATGTCGGTCTGGTTGGCCAGGGCGATGATCGCGACACCCATCGCGAGGAACCCGACGGCGACGGCGAGGTTCACCGTGTTGGTCACCAGCAGGCGCCCTGCGACGCGGATCCGCACCAGCCTCGCCCGCCAGAAGCGGCGCTCGCCCAGCCGCGCCTTGTCCCACAGCAACGCCATGAGGAACAGCGGGAACACCATCCCGAACACGTACGCCACGCCGAGCACCACGCCGCCGGCAGGGTTGGCCGACAGCGCCGAGAGCGTCATCACACCGATGAGCACGGGTGCGCAGCACGACGAGGCGATCCCCGAGAACACGCCGAGCGCGAAGAAGCTCGCCGTGTCCGCACGGGTGGTGTCCGGGGCGCGGACGAAGGACGGCAGCGACCACATGCGTCCCGACAGTGCCAGGGCGGCGAGGACGATCATCAGTGCGCCGCCGGCGTAATAGAGCGGCTGGTGGTACTTGGCGATCGCACCGGCCAGCACGCTCGCCCCCAGGGTCAGCGGCAGCAGAACGAGGGCGAGCCCGGCGGCGAACACGAAGGTCAGGGGCAGCAGCCGCCACCGGGCGTTCTTGACCGCGGCGGCCAGGTAGGACGGGGCGAGGAAGACGATGCAGCAGGGGGCGAACAACGCCACCCCGCCGGCGAGGAACGCCGCGACGACGCTGCCGGTGGTCAGCAGCTCGCTACCCACGGCCCGCCTCCGCGGGTGCGAGCGCGGCCCCGCGCGCGGTCAGCAGCTTGGCCAGCTTCTTGCGCGGCAGGCGCCCGGCGCTGAAGTACGCGCCGTCGACGAGCACCAGGGGGTTCAGCGCGGGGCGGTGCTCGGCGACCAGCCGTGCACCCCGGGTGCTGTCGATCGGGACGATCTCGAGCTCGAACGTGAACGTGGCTGCGAGGTCTGCCAGCGCCTGTTCGGCGTCTTCGCAGAAGTGGCAGGCGGGCGAGGGTACGAGCGTGATCCGTACCGCGTCAGCCAGGGTGGCACTCACCGGGTTCTCCGTTCGTGGTTCGGCGCGGCTTTGGTGCACGCGCAAGACCGACACCACCATCGATCTTCGGCGTGCACTCCTGGGTGCCCGGTATCGGTTCCATCAAGGTTCGATGAAGACCGCCCGCACGGAGTCCTCGCGCCCTGCTCATCGCGCCGAGGTGCAGCCACACTGACGACATGGACACATCCACAGTCGTGCCGCGACGTGCGCTCGTCGTCGACGACGAGCAGGCGCTGGCGCGGCTCATTGCCGGCTACCTGGAGCGTGAGGGGTTCGAGGTCGACCTCGCCTTCGACGGGCCCTCCGCCGTCGGACAGGCGCGCGAGTGTGACCCGGAGCTGATCGTCCTCGACCTCGGGCTGCCTGGTCTGGACGGCGTCGAGGTGTGCCGCCAGGTGCGCACGTTCTCCGACGCCTACGTGATGATGCTCACCGCACGTGCCGAGGAGGTCGACACCCTCATCGGGTTGTCGGTGGGTGCCGATGACTACATGACCAAGCCGTTCCGGCCCCGCGAGCTGGTCGCCCGCGTCAACACCCTGTTGCGCCGACCCCGTCGCACGTCCGTGGCAAGTGCCGTGCCCGACGCGCCGGCGATGGCGGTCGGAGCGTTGCGGATCGACGCGGTCGGCCGTGAGGTGCACCTGGACGACGAGCTGGTGGCGTTGACGCGAACCGAGTTCGACCTGCTCGCCACGCTGGCGGCCGCTCCGCAGCGCGTGTTCAGCCGGCGGGCCCTGATCGCGGCGGTGTGGGGCGACGAGTGGGTCGGCGATGAGCACCTGGTGGATGTCCACCTGCTGCACGTGCGACGCAAGCTCGGCGACACCACGACGCAGCAGCGGTTCGTGCGCACGGTGCGCGGCGTCGGCTATCGGATGGGGACCGGCGAGTGAAGGCCTGGCGCCCGGCGCCGGTTGGCATCGCTGCGCGCCTGATGGTCGCGATTGCCCTGGTTCTGGTTGCGGCGGTGCTGGCCGCCTGGCTCGTGGCGGGCGCCATCGGGCCGGGCTTGTTCCACCGCCACATGGCCGAGGCGGAGAAGTCGCCTGGCACCGTCGTGGAGCATGCCGAGAGCGCGTTCGCCTCGGCCAGCGCCGTCACGCTGGCGGTCGCCCTCTTCGCCGCGGTGCTGACGGCGCTGGTCGTCAGCACGGTCCTCGCCCGCCGGGTCGGCGCCTCCTTGGGCAGCTTGTCGTCCGCGGCGGCGAACGTCGCGGCGGGCCGGTTCGACGTCCGCCTGGCTCAACCCCACATCGGGTCGGAGTTCGACGACCTGGCCGACGCGTTCAACGCGATGGCCACTCGTCTCGACCACGACGAGATGCTCCGCCGCCGTCTCATGGCGGACGTCGCCCACGAGCTGCGCACCCCGGTGGCGACCATCTCGGCCTACGTCGACGCCCTCGAGGACGGCGTCGAGGACCTGACGCCGCAGACGGTCGGGGTGCTGCACGCCCAGACGGCCCGGCTGGCACGTCTGGCTGCGGACCTGGCGGCGGTGACCCAGGCCGAGAGCAGCGGGCTTCGACTCGACCTGCAGTTCGTCGCCCCCGCCCGCATGGTCGAGGCGAGTGTCGCCGCGGCACGTTCTCGCGCTGACGAGGCCGGGGTCACGCTGACCGCGACCGTCGAACCCGGGCTGCCGGTGCTGCGGATCGACCCGGACCGGGTGGGGCAGGTGCTGGGCAACCTGCTCGACAACGCGATCCGGCACACGCCTCGACCCGGACGTGTCACCGTCTCGGTGCGGCGGCTCGGCTCCTTCGTGCGGTTCGCCGTCGAGGACACCGGTGAGGGCATCTCCACCGAGCATCTGCCGCACGTCTTCGAGCGGTTCTATCGTGTCGACACCGCACGCGACCGCGCGCACGGCGGGTCCGGCATTGGTCTGGCCATCGCCAGAGCGCTGGTGCACGCCCACGGCGGCACGATCTTCGCCCACAGCGCGGGCCCGGGGCTCGGCACGCGGTTCGACGTCGACCTGCCGGTGTGAGCCGCAGATCTTCAGCGAGCCTTCATCGTCTGCGACCTGGAACTTGATTCGCGTCGCCGAGTCTGGTGGGTGAGCGGTCGTTCGACGCCGCTCACCCGAGGCGAGGAGGGCGCGATGGGCCTGTGGTGCAGCCAGATGAGCGCCGGCGGCTGGGTCGCGATGATCGCCGCCTGGGCGCTCGTGATCGGCCTGGCGGTGTGGGCGGTATGTCGGCTGTTCCCCGCACAGCGGTCCCCCGATCCGCGTGCAGTCCTCGACACCCGCCTCGCCTCGGGGGACATCGACCCGGACACCTACCAGCAGGTGCTCCGGCAGCTCGACGGGCACCAGCCCGCTGCGACGAAGGGACTTCGATGAAGCACCACCTCAAGCACATGCTGATCGCAGGGGGTGCGATCCTCGCGGTCCTGCTCGTCCTGCGGGTCGACCTGAGCGCGGCCCTGCCCTACGCGATCGCGCTGGCGTGCCCGGTGGGGATGATCTTCATGATGAGGGGCATGAACGGCCACGGCGGTCACGACCACGGAGCCTCCGGACACCAGCACGGGACGAGCGAGGCGCCGACGCAGGACGCCACGGCCGGTGCACACGACCACCACGGGCATGACCACGGCGCCACCGGTGCCTCCGCTTCGGCAGCCACGCAGGTCCGCGAACCGTTGACCCGCGAGAACCACGAGCGCATCGTCTGACCGTCGATACCAGTCGTGGATCGCGCCGACGACGGCGAGCAGCACATCGCCCCGGTTCACCACAGGTCACGTCGAGCAGGCGACCACCACGGCCGATACCACGCGCCGCGTCTGTCGCGCGTCGGGCTGCTCGTCCTGCTCGCTGTCGTTCCGCTGACGGTGGCTGCGGTGGTCGCGATCGTTGCGACGTGGCCGCCGCCGGTGGCCGACGCGGCTGATCGCGCGGGTCTGGTCGACAGCGGCGTCCACTACTACCGGGCGACGGTGAGCGACTCGGCGGCGGACACGTGCCCCGGTACGCAGGAGAACGTCACGGCCGACGGAACCGTCCCGGAGACGGTTCCCTGCGAGCGGGTCCGGGCACGGGTGGCGGAAGGTCCGTCGGCCGGCACGTTGGTGACGGTCTTCCCGACGTTCGGCCTGGCGCCGCGCGACGTGCAGGCCGGCGTCGGGATCGTCGTGGAGCACTATCCCGCCGGTGATGGCTACGACGAGCTGTGGGCCTTCTCCGATGTCGAGCGGGCCGTCCCGCTGACCACCCTGGGGCTGGCCTTCCTCCTGGTCACCGCGGTCATCGCAGGCTGGCGGGGGAT
>CAZFTZ010000210.1:0-3477 GCA_964521875.1 uncultured Cellulomonas sp.
GCACAGATCGTGCACGCGCACGAGACTCCTTATGAAGGGATGCTCGACTACGCGGGCGTGAGCGTCGATGCGATGGCGCGCTACGCCGCGGGCTGGCAGCGTGAGGCGACGAAAGCCGTCCGTGACCTGCTCAGAGCGGAGAGCGCGGACGTTGAACGATACGACGTCACCATTGCGCGGGGTCAACCGGCCGCCGCGATTCTCGCGGCGGTCGAGCACTATCGGCCCGACCGGATGGTCATGGGTACGCGCGGGCGAGGGCGGCTGCGGCGCGCGTTGCTCGGCAGTGTCGCGAACCGGGTCCTGCATGAGTTGACCTGCGACGCACTTATCGTGCCGGAAGGCTCGTTCGAGGCGTCGAGCCGCAAGGGCATCCGCCGCCCCGCGGCGGCGCTCGGCGCAGGCTCAGAACCTGGCGGCACCCGTCGACCGAACCCGTTGCTTCGTTCTTCGTCTGTGGAGCGACGCTAGTCCCGATCCTGCTCGATGTGAAACGGGGTCTTGCAAAGAGAGGTCTTGCAAAGAAATGAAGAATGTCGCATTCAGACACCCAATCGAAGACGCGACGCTGACGCGCGAGTCCGCGGGTCAGACCCGAGAGCTGCGCGCGAGTCGGCGAGAGCCTGCCGGCGTGCGGCAAGCGCTGGGTACGCACATGATCGCGGACCTGTACGGCGCCTCGTCGCTCGACGACATCGGCGCGATTCAGCGTTGCCTGGTTCGATGCGTCGAAAGATCCGGTGCGACGTTGCTGCATGTTCACCTTCACCCATTCGACGTCCACGGCGGCGTCAGCGGTGTGGCGGTGCTCGCCGAGAGCCACATCTCGATTCACACCTGGCCCGAGCACGGGTACGCGGCCGTGGACGCGTTCATGTGCGGCAACGCCCGCCCCGCGGCGTGCATCGACGTTCTCCGCGAGACGTTCGCGCCCGAGCGATGCATCGTTCAGGAGCTGCAGCGAGGAGCACCCAGATGAGCGTACCGACGCGCTTCGATGAGCAGATCGCGCCCGGCGTCCGCGCCTCTTTCGATGCGGATTCCGTGCTGTACCAGGCGAGGAGTGCGGCCCACGAGAAGCTGGTCTTCGACAATCCGCAGTTCGGTCGCATGATGCTGATGGACGGCGTGGTCCAGCTCAGCAGCGCGGACGAGTTCATCTATCACGAGATGATGAGCCATGTGCCGGTGCTCGCGCACGGCGCGGTCGAGCGTGTCCTGATCGTGGGCGGCGGCGACTGCGGGCTGGCGGAAGAGGTGCTGAAGCATCGCAGCGTTCGCCGGGTCGTGCAGGTCGAGATCGATCCGCAGGTCGTGAAGCTCGCGCGCACGTACTTCCACGACATGAGCTCCGCTGTTTTCCGCGACCGCCGTTTCCAGCTGCGGATCGCCGATGGCGCGAAGTTCGTGGCGGCCACGAGTGAGCGCTTCGACTTGATCCTCATCGATTCGACGGATCCGGGCGGAGAGAGCCTGCCGCTCTTCGGCGAAGCGTTCTATCGTCACGCGCGGGGCTGTCTCAGATCTGGCGGGCTGCTGATCGCGCAGCTCGGGGTGCCCTTTCTGCAGCCGGCGCACTTCGCGGGTGCCATGCGGCGCCTGGCCACCTTGTTTCCCGCAGTCTCGTGCTATCTCGTGCCGGTGCCCTGTGTCTTCGGCGGACCGCTGGCATTCGGTTGGGCGAGCGGCGCGTTGCGGCCGGATTCTGCCAGCCTCGAAACGCTCACCGAACGCTTCGCGGCGGCACATATCGAAACGCGTTACTACACGCCGGAGGTCCATCGCGCGGCATTCGCGCTGCCACGGTTCATGCAGGACGCGGTGGATGGCGCGACCCGTCCCGAGCCGCTGCCTCGGGTCTCTGGCTCTGGAATTCGATGAATGGAGGAGTGGGGAACATGCGACGTGAAGATGAGCGCGGCGCCTTCCACCCGCGCACGGATGAGGCTCGCAAAAGCAATGTGGTCGCGCTACGGCCCGAATGCCTGCGCGATGAGCTCGTAGCGCCCGAGCGCGTGGAGCACCAGCAATCCTCCAAGTTTCCGGAGTATCCGCTCGAGCGTCTCTGCGCTCACCGGAGCGAACCGTTTCAGCTGAGCTTCGCGCGGCGGGCGCAAGAGCTGCTTCGCGAGCGCGATGACGTCGAGCTCCTCGCGTCGCATCGGGGACTCACCGTTCGCGGCGAAACCGAGGAGCCGATCGCGGCCGCGGTCGAAGTGCTGCGGGACTACTATGGGTCGCAGCTCGAGATCGGGCCGCCGACCATTCGCTATCACAACGGCGTGACGCTCGAACAGCCGTGGATGGGCCTGACGGTGCGCTGCCCGGTCGAATATCTCGACCGGGTGAAGACCGATCTCATCGCACGGAATGCGACCATCGGGGTGTGTGAGACGTATGCGGGCAGATGCCTCCTTCAGGGTTGCGCTCCGCTTGCGTACCTCATCGGCTACCGGTCGGTGCTCGAGAAGCTGACATCCGGCGCGGGTCGGCACGCCATGTGGTTGAGTCACTATGCGCCCGTCGAGTGTTGGCCTCCCGGCGGCGACGCCGCCTGAGCAGCGGCCGCATCGGGTGAGCTTTCCCCTTCG
Organism: uncultured Cellulomonas sp.; assembly: GCA_964521875.1. GTDB lineage: Bacteria > Actinomycetota > Actinomycetes > Actinomycetales > Cellulomonadaceae > Cellulomonas. The sequence continues at coordinate 2,592 of CAZFTZ010000210.1, forward strand.
ACGAGGTCGTTGCTGATGCGGCCGCGAAGCTGCCCTCGCGCGAGCGACGCGTAGTAGAGGTCGAGCTCCGACCGGCCGCTGCTCGTGGCATCTCCTTCATACTGCGAGCCGGCGACGGTTCCGAACCCAGAGGTTGCGCGCCCACATCGATATCGAGTGGTGGGCACGTGACGCAGCGGTAGCGCGCCGGCAGCGTCGGCAACGCCCGGCAGCAAGCCGAGGGTGGCCAGGTTGCCTGCGGACACGCCTGACCAGTACGGCTCTCGACCTGTGCGTCTTCATTTCGGGGCGGTAGCTATTCGGCACCGTTACATTCCGCTACAGTACCCGCCGGCTCACGGGCCTATCTGAGTGAGGTTCGCATGCTCATAACTAGAAGAACCTTCGTGCGCTCCCTGGCCGCGGCAACCGCCGCGATTCCCGCAACACGGGTGTGGGCCGATAGCGCATCGCGCGCGTCGACCTCCGCCGTCACGGGTACGGGGAAGCCCATCACGCTCACCGCGTCGGACATCAACGATCTGCGCAGCAGTCTGCGCGGCAAGGTGCTGCTGGCACACGATGCGGGCTACGACGCGGCGCGCAGGCTGTGGAATCCGATGTTCGATCGGCATCCCGCCGTCATCGCGCGGTGTGCCGGAACCGAAGATGTCGTTCAGGCCGTGAACTTCGCTCGCGCCCACGATCTGCTCACCGCGGTCCGCGGCGGCGGTCATAGCCTATCGGGACAGTCGGCCGGCGACGGCGGTCTGATGATCGACCTGTCTCTCATGAAGGACATCCAGGTGGATGCGCAGCGCAGTCTCGGCCGCGCGCAAGGCGGCGTACTGCTCGGTGAGCTCGATCGCAAAACTCAAGAGCTCGGTCTGGCGACGACGCTGGGCAC
>CAZFTZ010000211.1:0-2765 GCA_964521875.1 uncultured Cellulomonas sp.
CGTGCCGACGGCCGGCTGCACCAGCTGCTGCTCGAGGCGCTGCGGCTGCCCGCCGAGCAGATCGCCGCGCTGCGTCGCCGCTGAGCAGCGGTGACGCTGCCGGCGGCGGGGCCGGTCGCGGGCCCTCACCTGCCGGGTGGCGGGCAGGGTGCGCCGGTGTCACGGTGGACGCATGAGTGACGAGACCCCGGCGACCAGCCCCGATCCCGAGCTCGGGTCCGAGGGCGACGCCGACCAGCTCACGCGTGACGACATGCTGCTCGACCGCGGCGTGGACGACCTGCTCGACGAGGGCTACTCCCCGCCCGAGCACGCCCGCTCCGCCCGCTGGGGCGAGACGCCGTGGGAGGAGGAGCACCGCGAGACGATCGACCAGCGGCTCGCGCAGGAGGAGCCGGAGGAGTGGGACGAGGACGTCTCGCCCGACCGTGAGCAGTTCCGGGCCGGCCGTCTGGAGGAGGACGACGACGCGGTGGAGTCCGGTGGCGGCGACACGTTCGCCGTCGACGTCGGCGTCTCCGGCGGCGCGGCGACGGCCGAGGAGGCCGCGGTCCACGTCATCCCGGACCCGGACCTCGACGAGCCCCTCTACCGCGCGGACGACGACCGGTCCTGACGCCGGTCAGCCGCAGCAGCCGTCCTCGTCGGCCGCGCCGCCCACCTCGTCGGCGCCCACCTCGTCGGCGCCGCGCCGCGCCCGCGTCCGCGCGGCCCGCGCCGCGAGCTCGTCGTCCGGCGGGTAGGCGACCTCCTCGAGCGTGAGCCCGTGCGGCGGCACCACCGCCGCGGCCGCGTCCCGCACCCCTGCGGCGAGCAGCCGCGCCGGCCACCCGGGGTCCCGCCGGTGCTCTCCCACCGCCAGGCTCGCGCCGACCAGGGAACGCACCATGGAGTGGCAGAAGGCGTCGGCGCGCACCGTCGCGACCACCAGGCCCGCGTCCGGCCCCTCGCCGGGCCGCGACCAGGTGAAGACCTCGAGGGTGCGGATCGTCGTGGCGTGCGGGCGCGGCTTGCAGAAGGCGGCGAAGTCGTGGCGGCCGACGAGCAGCCGTGCCGCCTCGTCCATCGCGGCTTCGTCCAGCGGGCGCCGCCGCCACAGCACCTCGCCGCGGCGCAGCGGGTCGCGCAGCGCCAGGTCGTCGCACACCCGGTAGGCGTAGCGGCGGGCCAGCGCGGAGAACCGGGCGTCGAAGCCGTCCGGGGCCGGGGCGACGGCGCGCACCACGAGGTCGGGCGGCAGCACACCGCCGAGCCGGTCGACGAGCGCGAGGAACGGGTCGCGCGACGAGCGGCCAGGTGCCGCTGCCAGGGCCGCCGGTGTGACGTCCAGGTGGGCCACCTGGCGGCGTGCGTGCACCCCGGCGTCCGTGCGTCCCGCGACCGTCAGGCGCGGCGCCGGCTCGCCACGGCGCCGCGTGCCGAGCACGGTCGCCAAGGCGTCCTCGAGCGTCCCCTGCACGGTCCGGAGCCCGGGCTGGGTCGCCCAGCCGGCGAACGCGCCGCCGTCGTACGCGAGGTCGAGCCGCAGTCGCACCGACGGTGCCTCGCGAGCGACCGCGCCGCTGACCTCGGGCATCGTCACGGGCCCACGGTAGCCGCCGTCAGCGGTCCGCTCCGCGGTGGCCGACGTGCGCAACGCCGGGCGGCCACGGTGCGAGGCGCCGGCCGGGAAGACGTGACCACCTCCGCGCCGGGCCCCTGCGTCGTCCGCCTCGCCGTCGCGAACACCCCGGGGCGCTACCGTGAGCCGGTGCCGGACTCGCACCTCGCTCCCTTCACGCTCGCGGTCGACTGCGGAGGCGGCGGAATCAAGGCCTCCGTGCTGGACGCCGCCGGCACGCTGCACTCCCCTCCGGTGCGCGTCCCGACGCCCTACCCGCTGCCGCCTGAGCGCCTGGTCGAGACGATCGCCGGGTTGGCCGCGACGCTGCCGTCGTTCGAGCGTGTCACGGTCGGCATGCCGGGCATGCTGCGGCACGGCGTCGTCGTCGCCACCCCGCACTACGTGACGAGGTCCGGCCCGCGCTCGGCGGTGCTGCCGGAGCTCGTCGAGCAGTGGTCCGGCTGCGACGTGCAGGCGATCGTGTCCGCCCGCCTGCACGCGCCGACGCTCGTCCTCAACGACGCCGAGGTGCACGGCGCCGGCGTCATCGCCGGGACCGGCCTGGAGCTGGTGCTCACGTTCGGCACGGGCCTGGGCTCGGCCCTGTTCGACGGTGGCCGGCTGGCGCCGCACCTCGAGTGGTCGCACGCCCCGGTCCGCTGGGGCCTGACGTACGACGAGTACATCGGCCAGCCGGAGCGCGCCCGGCTCGGCGACGCGCTGTGGTCCCGGCGGGTGCGCCGTGTCGTCGAAGGGCTGCGCCCGGTGTTCCGGTGGGACAGGCTCTACCTGGGCGGCGGCAACTCCCGCCGCATCACGCCCGTCGTGCTCGACCGGCTGGGCGACGACGTCGTCGTGGTGCCGAACGAGGCCGGCATCGTGGGCGGCGTGCGGGCCTGGACGCTCACCGGCTGACCGAAGGCTCGTCCGCGCGACGAGCGCTCCGGCCGTCGGACACCGGCTCCGCCGCCTCGTGCTGCTCGACCGCCGCGAGCGCCTCCAGCACCACCCGGCTGAACCTCGTCGGCCGCACCAGGCTGACGAAGTGCGGAGCCCCGGGCACGACGACCAGCCGGCCCTCCCGGCAGGCCGCCAGGAACCGCCGCTCCTCGCCGCGGAAGTGGTCGAACCTGCCGTTGACCAGCCACACCGGCGACCTGAC
>CAZFTZ010000212.1:0-16266 GCA_964521875.1 uncultured Cellulomonas sp.
GTGCGGACGTAGCGCTGCTCGGTCGCGGTGTCGCCCAGCTTCTGGCGCACGTGGAGCACGTGGACGTCGACCAGGTGGTCGTCGCCCACCCAGTCCGCCCCCCACACCTCGGTCAGCAGGGCCGGCCGGCTGAACACCCGGTGCGGGTGGGCAGCCAGCGCGGCCAGCACGTCGAACTCGGTGCGAGTCAGCGGCACGGGGTCGTCGTGCAACCGCACCTCGCGCCCGACGGGGTCGACGGAGAGCGCGCCGAACCGCAGCGGCTCCACCGCGCCGTCGCCGACGCCGCCCGCCACCCCGGCCGCACGCCGCGGGCGGCGGAGCATCGCCTGGATCCGCGCGACGAGCTCGCGCGGCCGGAACGGCTTGGTGACGTAGTCGTCCGCGCCGACGGACAGCCCGACGATCGTGTCGACCTCCTCCGCGCGCGCCGTCAGCATCACCACGTAGGCGTCGGAGAACGTGCGCAGCTGCCGGCACACCTCGACGCCGTCCAGCCCCGGCAGCCCCAGGTCGAGCACGACGACCTCCGGGTCGCGCTCCCGCGCCAGCGCGACCGCCGTCGGGCCGTCGAACGCCAGGCTGACGTCGAAGCCGTCCCGCTCGAGGTAGCCGGCGACCAGACGGGCGAGCGGCTGCTCGTCGTCGACGACGAGCGCGCGCCGCCGCGCCGGGCTGCTCTCCACGCGACCAGTGTGACGGGCGCCGCGGACACCCCTGCCCTGCGCGGGCGCGGCTTCATCGAACCTTGATCGGACGGACACCGGCGGCTCGCCCGAGCGCTGGGACCGTCGGACCATGCTCCGCATCACCGTGGTGCCCTCGCCGGCCTGCCACTTCTGCGACGACGCCGACCGCGCCCTCGCCGAGCTGGCGCGCGACCACGCCTTCGCGCTGGAGCGCGTCCCGTTCGACACCCCCGAGGGACGCCGCCTCGTCGCGGTGCACCGACCGGCGCTCAGCCCGCTGGTGCTGGTCGACGGCCGGTTCTTCAGCTCCGGCAGGCTGCCACGCCGCAAGCTCGAGGCACTGCTGACCGCCTGCGACCCGGTGGACGTCGATGGGCGCTGAGCTGCTGACCACGGGCAGCGTCGTCGCGGCCTTCCTCGCCGGCGGCGTGGCGCTGTTCGCACCGTGCTGCATCGTGTTCCTGGCCCCGAGCTACCTGGCGGCGGCGGTAAAGAACCGGCGCTGGCGACTGCTGCCGCTGACGTTCGTGTTCGCCGCCGGGCTCGCGCTGGTGCTGCTCCCGCTCACGCTCGGGGCAAGTGTCCTGGCCGGGGCGATCGCCCGCTATCACGCGCCGCTGTACTACGCCGGCGGCGCGCTGATGATCGCCCTGGCCGGGCTTGCGCTGTCCGGGCGGATGTGGTCGCTGCCGTCGTTCGTGCGAGCGCCGGACACCGCCCGTGCCGACTCGGCGAGCTTCTTCGCGCTCGGCGTCTTCTCCGGGATCGCGTCGTCGTGCTGCGCACCGGTGCTCGTCGGGGTGATGACCCTGTCCGCCCTGGCCGCCAACCCCGCGGGCGGCGCCGTGCTGGGGCTCGCCTACGTGTTCGGGATGGTGGTCCCGCTGTTCGTCATGGCCCTGGTCTGGGACAGGGCGGGGCTGAACGAGCGGCGGTTCTGGCGCGCCCGGCTGGTGCGGCTGCGGGTGGGCGGGCGGCTCCTGGTGACCAACACGGTCAACCTGGTGGTCGCCGTCGGTTTCCTCGCGATGGGCGTGGCGATCGTCGGGCTGGCGAACAGCGCCGACATGTCGCGGGGCACCGCCGCGCAGGCGTGGGCGGGCGAGCGGCTGACCGCCGCGTTCCTGCGGCTGCAGCAGTGGGCGTCGCCGGTGCCCGAGGTGGTCCAGGCGCTGCTGCTCTTCCTCGTCGTCGCCGCGTTGGTCGCGGCCACCCTCACCGGTCGCCGTCGCACCGCACCGCCCGACGACGACGACGACGCGATCGACCACGCTGTCCACCCGGCCCCTGCATCGAGGAACGAGCCATGACCTCCGGATCGGCGATCAAGCGCGCCAAGGACCGTCAGGAGACCCTGCACCACGTGCAGGCCGAGCAGCAGGCCGCCCGGCGACGGCGCCGCCTGGTGCTCGGCGCGGTGTGGCTGGTCGTCCTGCTCGCCGTCGGCGCCCTGGTGACCGCGGCGCTGCTGTCGTCGCGCCCGCAGCAGTCGGCGGACGTGCGCGTCGCACCGGACTTCACGGTGCCGGACTCCGACGGCGGGTCGGTCACGCTGTCCGCGCTGCGCGGTCACCCGGTGCTGCTCTACTTCAGCGAGGGTGCCGGCTGCGACGCGTGCATCGTCCAGCAGGCGAAGATCGAGGCCGAGCCCGGCTTCGCGGCGGACGGCGTCCAGGTGCTGCCGATCGTGATGAACACCGCCGAGCAGATCAACGCCGACCGGGCGCGGCTGGACGCCTCGACACCGTTCCTGCTCGACGACGGCACGGTGTCGGCGGAGTACGGCACCCTCGGCACGGGCATGCACGCCGACCTGCCGGGACACGGGTTCGTGCTGGTCGACGCCGACGGCAACCAGGTGTGGCAGGGCGACTACCCGTCGATGTGGGTCGACCCGAAGGAGCTGCTGGGGATCGTCGAGGCGCACCTGCCCCGGTGACGCCTCACACGAGGACGACCTCGGCGCGGACGCCAGGGGCACGCGACAGACGCGCGTCGGCAGTGAGCAGCGGGGCGTCGAGCCGTTCGGCGAGCGCGACGTAGGCGGCGTCGTAGGCGGACATCGCGCCGGTCAGCTCCCACAGGCGATCGTCGAACGATCGCAGGGGCCAGAGCTCCACCGGTGACGCGCGCCAGGCCTCGACCGCACGGCGGGCGTCGGCGTCCGAGAAGCGACCGGCGGCGCGACGCCGCCGCAGCACGTTCAGCACCTCGTAACCGATGAGATCGGGTGCGACGAGCGCAGCAGCCGCGCAGCGTCTCGCAACCGCAGCGGCGCGCTCACCCTGCTCGAGCAAGGTCACGAGGATCGCGGAGGCGTCGACGACGAGGAGGTCGGTCACCGGCGATCGGCCCGCAGATCCGCCAGGATCTCCTCCACCGAAACCGGCGGCAGCCCCCGCGCCAGCTCCCGCGCGCGAGCCAGCGCATCCGCCGGGTCCGGTCGCCACGCGAGGTCGATGACCATGCCGCGCATGAACTCCTGGAGCGACTGGCCCTTGCGGGCCGCCCGGGCCGCGAGCTCGTTGCGAACATCGTCAGGGATGTCACGGATCGTCATCGAGACGCTCATAGCAGCACTCTACTGCGATCAGCAGCACTCTGCATGCACGCCGGCTCGGGACGGGCTGCCGGAACCGGACGCCCGGGCCGACGTCAGACACCGAACATGGGACGCAGCCGGACCGCGGCCTCGCCGCGCAGGTACACCGGCACCACGTCCCGCGGCACCGGCCGGGCGACCAGCTGCCCACCCGCGTGCCGGGTCCCGTCCCAGGCGTCCACCCACTCCCCGTCCGGCAGGTAGGTCGCCCACTCGGTGACGCCCGGCTCCGTGACGGGGTTGACCAGCAGGTCGTCGCCGAGCAGGAACTGCCGCGGGAAGTCCCACGCGCGCTCGTCGTGCGGGTGGTCGACGAACAGCCCGCGCATCAGCGGCCGGGCGGTCCGCACCGACAGTCGTGCCTGCTCGACGAGGTACGGCTTGAGCCGCGTGCGCAGGTGCGCGTAGCGCCGGAACACGTCGACCACGTCCGGGTCGCCGGCGGTCTCGGCGACGTTCCACGGCGTGCGGTCGCGCCACGGTGGACGGTGGTGGTGGAACTCCGAGTGGTACTGCATGACGGGCACGAACGTGGAGGCGGCCACCGCGCGCAGGTACAGCTCCGGGTCGGGGACCGGGCCGGAGAACCCGGCGATGTCCCAGCCCCAGTAGACGATCCCGCACGACGACGCCGTGATCCCGGCGTGCAGCGAGCTGCGGAACGCCTCCCACGTCGAGTCCTCGTCACCCGCCCAGAAGATCCCGTGCGCCTGCGAACCGGTGAACCCCGTCCGGGAGAACGTCACCGGCGCCTTGCCCGACGAGCGCAGCAGGTCGCCGAACGCGCGCGCGTAGTGGACCGGGTTGAGGTTGTTGCCCTCGTCGCCCCGGCGCCCGTCGGCGTAGACCAGGTCGTCGCCCCAGGCGTGCTCGCCGCCGTCGGTCTTGAAGCCGTCGATCCCCAGCTCCTGGACCAGGTAGCGACGGTAGGACGTCCACAGGTCGCGACCCGCCTGCGTCGACAGGTCCGGCATCAAGGCCCGGGGGAACCACCAGGCCCGGTTGAGGTACGGGCGCCCGTCCGCCTCGTGCACCACCTGACCCGAGCGCACCAGCGCGTCGCCCTCGGCGAGCACCTGGACCGTCTCGCCGGGCTGCCACGGCGTGTCGTCGCGTGCGATCGTCTCAGCCGTCTTGAGCAGCGGGATCTGCCAGAGCACCACCTTGATGCCGCTGGCGTGCATCTCGTCGACCCACGCCTTGGGGTCCGGCCACGCGCCGTCGGCCGGGAACGCGAAGTCGGCCAGCCGGTGCGGCGAGCCGTCGGCGTGCACCTCGTACCGCGCGTCGCGGAAGATCGTGATGCCCAGCTCGTCGCTCCAGGCCTCGACGACGACCACGCCGACCGGGATGTCGAGCTCACGGTGCCGGTCCATCCGGGCGGTGGCGATCGCCTGGGTGTTCCACTCGTTGCCGGAGGCCCACAGGTCGAACACCCAGTCCGGCAGCTCCTCGGGGCGACCGACCTCGTCGAGGAACCGGGCCAGCACGTCGGCCACGGAGCCGTCCCACACGTCGACGTCGAGCGTCGCGTCCGGGCCGACGAGCGCCTCGACGACGAGCGTCCCCGGATCGGTGGCGCCGACGTCGAACCAGGTGCGCCGCGACGTCCGCACGTGGAAGCCCCAGCCGTCGCCGCCGACGACGTGCGCGAACGGCATCGGCAGGTAGGTGCGGGCGAACCGGCCCTGCGACTTGTACTGCTCGAACACCACCGCGTCGGGGGTGCGGCCGCGCTGGTCGACGGCGTCGAAGCGCTCGCCGAACCCGACCACGTGCTCGCGTTCGTCGAGCCGGAACGCGAACCGCACCCTGCGGGTGCCGTCGGCGTCCCGCCACCACGCCACCGAGCCCGGCAGCACGCGCGGGTGCCGGTCGCCGGGCACGCCACCGACGGTGAGGGTCCCGCCGTCACCGGTCCAGCGACCGGCGCTGACGTCGAACCACGGGCCGGTCCACCGCTCATCGGCCCCGGTGCGCGCGACGAACCGGTAGCGGTACGGCCCGGCGGGGGTCAGCGGGCCGAGCTCGCCGTGCCAGGAGCCCGTCACGTCACGCCCGGCGGCCTGCGCCTCGGCGAGGTGGCCCTCGCCACCGGCGAGGGCGGCGACGTCCGCGCCGGCCACGGCACCCGGCCGCAGCCCGACGACGGTCTGTGCGTCATCGTCGGGCGCGACGAGCTCGCAGACCACGGCGACCACGTCGGCGTCCGCAAGGACGCCGACCGCGAACGGCCGGCCCGCATCCGGGTGCACGGGGACACGCTGGTCGGGTGACGCGGCGTACGGGTGCCCGTCGCCGGCAGGGCGGTGGCGCACGGGCATGCGCTCCGGGTGGTGCTCGGTCATCGTCTTCTCTCGTGTGGTGCGGGCCGGCAGGTGTCAGGGACGGCCGAGGGCGTCCCACAGTCGCAGGAGCTCGCCGTGGCTCCACAGCAGCGGCGTCGCCACGGGTCCCCAGCGCTCGGTCCAGCCGGCCAGGGCATCCGGGGCGAGCAGCCGGTCGGAGACCTGCTCCGGGAGCAGGCCGTCGGCGGTGGCGGTGGAGACGATCCAGTCGAGGGCCCGCACGGCGCCGTCGCGGTCGCCGACGGCGAGCTTCGCCAGGCCGTGGAACGCCGTCAGCAGCGGCCACCGGCCACCGCCGTAGAACACGTCGTCGGCGAACCGGTGGACCCCGACGTCGTCGGCCAGCGTGGCGTCGACGGCCTCGACCGTCGTCTTCGCCACCGGGCTCGCCGGGTCGACCCAGCCGAGCGGGCCGACGAGCGCGCTGAGCGACCCGTCGACGTCGTCCCGGCCGAGCCACTTGGTGAGGTGACCGTCGACCGTGGCGCGGTCGGCGACGAGGGCGCGGATGCCCGCGGCGGCCTCCCGCGCCCCGGCGGCGAGCGGCCCGTCGAGCAGCCCCGCCGCCGTCACCGCCTCGAGGCCGGCGCCGATGCAGCCGAGCGTGGAGGTGTGCACCTGCTCGGCGTGCTCCTCCCACCAGTCGTAGCAGGGGCGGTCCCAGGACGACACCAGGTACTCCGCGGTGACGTTCACGGCGTCCCGCCAGGGTGCGGCGGCGAGCCCGTGACGGACCAGGTGGCCGGTGAGGGCCCACAGGTACGTCCCGTACCCGTCGAGCTGGAAGTCCCACCAGGCGTCGGTGCCGAGGCTGCCGTCGTACGCGAAGCGGGCCGGCAGCATCGCGTCGTCGGGCAGCGGCGAGCCGGCCCGCGCTGCCGCGATCGCGGCGGCCATGCGACCGGCGTGACGCTCGATCGTCGCGGCGCACCAGTCGAAGAACCGTGAGGCCGACTCCGGCGCACCGGCCGCGGACATGCCGTCGGCGATGAAGGAGCCGTCGCGGAACCAGCAGTAGCCGCGGTACGCCGAGAAGCTCGGGCTCGCCGGGTAGGCGCCGTTCGGCAGCTGGAGCTCGGAGACGACCTGGAGCGAGGTCGACGCGACGCGCGTCACCGATGCGGTGGTCACGTGGTTGCCTTCCCGTCGTTGTGCGACGGGAGTGGCGCCGGCCGTTCGGGCAACCGGCGCCACTCCCCCGGGCTGCCCGGCTCAGCCGAGCAGCGCGTTCACCTCGGCCTCGGCCTGGTCCAGGGCATCCTGAACGGAGAGCCTTCCCGCAGCAGCCTCGGTGAGCTTCTCGGTGACGACGTCCTGCATCTGGTTCTGGTTGTCGCCGATGGACGGCGCGAGCACCGTCGCGTCGAGCGAGTCGAACACGGCCTGACGGTTGGCCGGCTTGTCCTGGGTGAGGTAGGCGGACAGCAGGCTCTCGTCGGCGACCGGCGGCAGCTCCCAGCCGGCGGCCAGGCGGGTGTCGACCATCGTCTTGGACGTGGTGAGGAACTCGGCGAACTTCTGCGCCGCGTCCTTGTTCTTCGACCCGGCGGAGACGGCCACCGCGTTGGAGAACAGCGCGCTGGCGTGCTGCGTGTCGCCCGGCTCCACCGCGACGTCCCAGCCGAACGTCGCGTCGGCGTTCGCCCCGAACATCCAGATGCCGGTGTGCCACATCGCGAGCTTGCCGTCGTGGAACAGCTTGCTGTCGAAGTCGGGCGTCCCGGCACCCTGCTCGGCCGTGGGCATCACGGTGCCGCTCTTCTCGATCAGCCAGTTCGCCGCCGCCAGGCCCTCGGGGGTGTTGAAGGCCGCCTTGGTGCCGTCGTCGGACAGGAACTTCCCGCCGGCCTGCGCGACGACCTTGTAGAACTCGTTGTAGCTGATCGGCTGGTAGTCGCCCCAGACGCCGTTCGCACTGTCGGTGAGCTGCTCGGCCGCGGCCTTCTCGTCGGCCCAGGTCCAGTCGGCCGTCGGGTAGGCGACGCCCTTCGCGTCGAACAGGTCCTTGTCGTAGAAGAGCACCACGGTCGAGAACGAGCTGGGCAGCGCGTACTGCGTGCCGTCGGTCTGGTACGCCTCGAGCAGCGAGGGCTTGTACGCGGAGCCGTCGACGTCCGGCAGCTCAGCGAGAACGCCCGCCTTCGACAGCGAGGCGTAGGTGGCGTACTCGATGTCGAACACGTCGGCGGTGGTACCGCCGGCGACGTCGGTCTGCAGCGCGGTGAAGTAGTCCGCGTACGGCAGCGTCTTGACGTCGACGGTGATGTCCGGGTTCTCGGCCTCGAACGCGTCGACGATCGTGGTGAGGTTGTCCTCGTTGCCGCCGTTGGAGATGAAGTTGGAGTAGGTGATGGTGACCTTCTCCGCGGGCGCGCCGGACGTGCCGGACGCGCCGGGGGCGGACGAGGCGCCCGTCCCGGACGTGCCGCCGGAGCAGGCGGCGAGGAGCAGGGCACCGGAGGCCACGAGGGCCACGGCGCCGAGACGAGTGCGAGACATGTTGTCGGGTCTCCTTTGACGAGAACGGATGGGTCCTTGCTGCGGGGTCATTTGAGGCCGGTCCCGGCCACGGACTGGATGACGTACTTCTGCGCGAAGACGTAGACGGCGAGCATCGGCAGGATGGTGACGACCGACCCGGCCATCACCACGTCCCACCGGGTCGTGTACTGGCCCTGGAGCGCGGCGAGCGCGAGCGGCAGCGTCTTCAGCTCCGGCGACCGCAGGATCACCAGCGGCCAGAGGAAGGCGTTCCAGCTGCTCATGAAGGAGAAGACGCCGAGGGTCGCGACCGCCGGGGTGACCAGCGGCATCACGATCCGCCCGAAGATCCGCAGGTGTCCCGCGCCGTCCAGGCGCGCCGCCTCGTCGAGCTCGCGGGGCACGCCGCTCATCGCCTGGCGCAGCAGGAACACCCCGAACGCGCTCGCCATGCCGGGCAGGATCACGCCGAGGTAGCTGTCGATCATGCCGAGCGACTTCATCTCGACGAACAGCGGGACCAGCAGGACCTGCATCGGCACCATCATCGTGGCGAGGTACAGCGCGAAGACGACCTCCCGGCCACGGAACGGCAGCCGGCTGAACACGTACGCCGCGAGCGCGCTGGTGACGATCTGGAGCGCGACCGTCACCACGGCGACGATCGCCGAGTTGAGCACCACGCGGGCGAACGGGGTACGGGAGAACAGCTCCGCGTACGCGGCGAACGACGGGTTCTGCGGCACCAGCGACGGTGCCGTGTCCAGGCCGGCGCCGGTGGAGATCGAGGTGACGGCGGTCCAGACGAACGGGAACAGCATCACCAGGGCGCCGAGCACCACGACGCCCCACAGCAGCCAGTGACGCAGCGAGCGGCTACGCATAGTGCACCCACCTGCGCTGGACCCGCATCTGCACCACGGTGACGACGAGCACCACGGCGAACAGCAGCCACGACAGTGCCGCCGCGCTGCCGGCCTGCGAGTAGCGGAACGTCAGGTCGTAGACGCGCTGTACGACGACCTCGGACGAGCCGGCCGGCCCACCGCCGGTCATCGCGTACACCTGGTCGAACACCTGGAAGCCGTTGATGAGCGAGATGACGACGACGAAGAAGATCGACGGCGACAGCAGCGGCAGCGTGATCGAGAACAGCCGCCGCCAGGGGCCGGCGCCGTCGATCAGCGCGGCCTCCCGCACGTCCTCGGGGATGGTCTGCAGGCCGGCGAGCAGGATCACCATGACGAAGCCGAGGTCCTTCCAGGCCGACGCCAGGATGATCGACGGCATCGCCCAGCGCGGGTCCGTCCACCACCCGGGCCCGTCGATGCCGACCAGGCCCAGCAGGTGGTTGACCACGCCGACCGCGGGGTTCAGCAGCCAGCGCCAGACGAGCGCGACGACGATCCAGCTGGTGACGACGGGCAGGAAGTACACGCCGCGCAGCCAGGAGCGACCCCGCAGCCTGACGTTGAGCGCCAGCGCGAGGGCGAGTCCGCCGACGAACACCAGCGGCAGCTCGCCGACGACGTAGAACGCCGTGTGGCCGAACACCGCGCGGGTCTGCGGGTCCGCGAGCAGGTCGGCGTAGTTGTCGAGGCCGACCCACTGCATCGGGGTGAGCAGGTTCCACCGGTGCAGGCTGATCCACGCTGCCTGCACCATCGGGTAGAAGACGAAGGCGACCAGCGGGACCGCACTCGGCGCGAGGAAGGCGACGACGACCGCGGCGTACCGCCATCCCCGACTGCGGCGGCGGTCCGTCGTCGGCCGCACCGGGACGGCCGTCCGTGCCGGACTGAGGAGCGTCACAGCCGGCCACCCGCCAGGCTCTGGTCGACGAGTCGCTGGCGCACCAGCCGGCCCTGCTCGCCCGACCTGCCGTCGGTGTCGAACGGGCTGGCGAGCACCAGGCTCGCCGCGCCCTGCGCCCACCGGTCGTCCTGCCAGCTCTCGATGCTGACGCCGATGCCGCGGAGCTGCGGGAGCAGACCGGACCGGAAGGCGGGCTCGAACCCGGGCGCCCAGTGCTGCCACGCCGCGAGCCCCTCGCCGAGCAGGATGACGATCTCGGGGTCCAGCACGTTGACCACGCCGGCGAGCGTGCGGCCCAGCAGGGTGCCCGCCTCCTGGAAGACCGCGCGCGCGGTGTGCTCGCCGTCGTCGGCCAGCGCGCGCAGGCGGTCGATTCCGGGCTGGGCAGGCACACCGCGCGCCGCGGCGGTCGACACCAGTGCCTGCTCGCCGATCAGCGCCTCGAGACAGCCGCGGTTGCCGCACTGGCACCGTGGCCCGTCGAGGACGACCGGCACGTGGCCGATCTGGCCGGCCGCACCGGACGCGCCGCGCACCACGACGCCGTCGGAGACGAACCCGCCGCCGATACCGGTGCCGAGGGTGACGACGAGGAACGAGTCGTGGCCGCGCCCCTCGCCGTACAGGCGCTCGGCCATGGTGAGCGCGTTGACGTTGTTCTCGACGAGCACCGGCAGGCCGTGGTCCCGGCGCAGTGTCTCGCCCACCGGGTACTGCTGCCAGCGCAGCTGGGAGGAGTCGACCATGCCCTGGGACGGCACGCCGACGTTGCCGGGCAGGCCCACGCCGATGCCCAGGAGCGGTCGCTCGCTGCCGGCCAGAAAGTCGCCGGCGAGCCGGGACAGCCGGCCGAGCGCCTCCGGCGCGTAGGCGTCGAACGGCTCCGTGGCGGACCGCACGACGGAGCCGTCGATCTTGACCTCGACCAGCGCGACGTGGTCCGCGGCCACCTTGACGCCGATGGCGTTGCCCGCCGACGCCGTCAGCCCGAGCAGCCGGGCCGGCCGGCCGCCCTGGGACGGCACGTTGTCCAGCTCCTCCAGCAGGCCGTCCGCGATGAGCTGCCTCGTCAGCTGCGTCACCAGGGCGGGCGACACCTTGAGCGCCCGCGCCAGGTCCGCCCGGGAGACCGGGCCCTGCGCGCCGATCAGCGCCAGGACGGCGGTGCGTGTGGCGTCGGTGCCCCACGTCGTTCGCGACATGCCTACCCCTTTGTTCAGTGCTTTAGTAAGCCTATTAGTTAGTGCTGAACATTGGCAAGCCGGGGTCGCCCCGTGCCACTGCGGAATCAGCGGGACGCGAGCGTTGTCGTACCGAGCACATCCGCGCCCGACCGAAGGAGCCCCATGACCGCCGCCGCCCCCACCACCCGCCTGCGCATCGACGTGTGGGCCGACGTGGTCTGCCCCTGGTGCTACGTCGGCGAGGCACGGCTGCGGGCGGCCGTCGAGGAGGCCGGGCTGACCGACGCCGTGGAGCTGGTGCCGCGCGCGTTCGAACTGGACCCGACGACCTCGCGCGAGCCGCGGCCGGTGCTGGAGCACCTCGCACAGAAGTTCGGCGGCCTGCTCGCGGGCTCGTCGGCCATGCTCGAGCAGGCGCGTGGCATGGAGGAGCGGGTCGCGGGTCTCGCCCGCGCCGAGGGACTGCCGTTCGAGGTGGACCGGGTGACGGCGAACACGCACGACGCGCACCGCGTCACCGCGCTCGCCACGTCGCTCGGGCTGGGCATGGCCTACTTCGACGCGCTGCAGCGGGCGTACTTCGCCGGGGGCAACCGGGATCCGTTCGGCCGGACGGCGCTGCTCGCTGCGGCCGACGAGACCGGCCTGCCGGCCGGTGACGTCGAGCGGGTGCTGGGCTCCGACGAGTTCGCCGGCGACGTCGCACGCGACCAGGCGGAGGCGGCCGCCATCGGCATCCGCGGGGTGCCGTTCGTCGTCGTCGCCGGGCGGTACGGGCTGTCCGGTGCCCAGGACCCGGCGGCGTACCGGGAGCTGCTGGCTGCCGGACTTGCCGGGATCGGGTGAGTTCGCCCGTTCCGGTGGCCGACCTGCGCACCCGCCCCTAGCGTGGCCCCGTCCGGGCCCGCGACGAGGGAGACTGAGGATCCATGGCTGCGAAGTTCGAGCTGTACAAGAGCGCCAACGGCGAGTTCCGGTGGCGGCTGAAGTCCGCCAACGGGCAGATCATCGCCACCGGTGGCGAGGGGTACACCCGCAAGGACGGCGCGATCAACGGCATCGAGGCCGTGAAGCGCGACGCCCCGGAGGCCGCGATCGACGACCAGACGGCCTCCTGACCGACTCCCCACGTGCGCCGGGCCGCCTGGTGCGACCCGGCGCACGTCGACGTCCGGGCCGACCCGGCCGGCCACCGGGCTCGGCGGACACCGGCGCGGCGACGGTGAGCCTCGTCGCTCGTCGGCCGCCGTTCACCGGGCGTTCGTCGTGGCGGGGCGCCCGCGCGCGGTGACGGGACTTACGATCCGGCCGTGGTCGACGACGTCGCAGCGCTCGCAGCGCCCGCCCCTGCCCCCGCCGCCCGCGAGCGCCTGCTGCGCAAGCCCGTGGTCGCGTGGGCCGCCTGGGACTGGGGCTCGTCGGCCTTCAACGCGGTGGTGACGACGTTCGTCTTCACGGTGTGGATCACGTCCAAGACGTTCGTCGAGCCCGGTCAGGACGTCGACGCCACGGTCGCGCTGCACAGCGAGTGGCTCGGCACGGCGATGACGATCTCCGGGATCGTGGTGGCACTGCTGGCTCCCGCGCTCGGCGCGCTGGCAGACGCCTCCGGGCGGCGCAAGCCGTGGCTGGCGTGGAACACGCTGATCTGCCTGCTGGCCATGGCGGGCATGGTGCTCGTGAACCCCGCGGAGGGGCACCTGGCGAGTGCCGTGAAGCTGGGCGTGACGCTGCTGGCGGTCGGCACCGTGTTCTACGAGCTGGCGGCCGTCGCCTACAACGCGCTGCTGCTGCGCATCACCACACCGGCCACCCTGGGACGGGTGTCCGGCGTGGGCTGGGGCGCCGGGTACGTGGGCGGCATCGTGCTGCTGCTGATCCTGTTCGTCGGGTTCATCAACCCGGAGGTCGGCTGGTTCGGGGTGTCCGACGAGGGCGGCTGGAACATCCGCGCGGCGATCGGGCTGGCGACGGTGTGGATGGCGCTGTTCTCGATCCCGGTGCTGCTCGCCGTCACGGAGCGGCCCGAGCGCGACCCGCAGGCGATCGGCCCGATCGGCGCCTACCGCAAGCTCGGCCTCGACGTCGCCCGGCTGTGGCGCACCCGGCGCTCGATGCTCTGGTACCTGATCGCCTCCGCGGTGTACCGCGACGGCCTGACCGGCGTGTTCACGTTCGGCGCCGTGCTGGCCGCCGGCACGTTCGGGTTCTCCTCCTCGCAGGTGATCGTGTTCGCCATCGCGGCGAACCTCGTCGCCGGCGTGTTCACCATCGCCGCCGGCTGGCTCGACGACCGGTTCGGACCGCGCCGGGTCATCGTCGTCTCGCTCGTCGTGCTGGTGCTGTCCGCGACCGCGGTGCTGGTGCTGCACGACAAGGGGCAGAGCGTGTTCTGGGTCGCGGCGCTGGTGCTCTCGGCGTGCGTCGGCCCGGCGCAGTCCGCGTCGCGCGGGCTGCTCGCCCGGATGTCCGACGAGGGCCGCGAGACGGAGTCCTTCGGGCTGTACGCCACCACGGGTCGCGCCGCGACCTTCCTCGCGCCGCTCGCCTGGACGCTGGCGATCCGTTGGGGCGGCGAGCACCAGTACTGGGGCATCCTCGGCATCGTCGCGGTGCTGTTCGTCGGCCTGGTGCTGTTCCTGCTGGTGCGGTTCCCGCAGGGCCGGCGCGTCGACGGCCGGCACGACGTGACGGCGGCGCCTGAGGCCGAACTGGTGTAGGCCTGTCCCGTGCGCATGCCCGACGCCGGTCTGACCTGGACGGACGACGACCACCTGCCCGGCTTCGCCGTCGCGCGCGGGCCCGCCTCCCCCGTGCTGGCCGGGACCCCGGCCGCCTCCGTCGCGGCCGGCCGCTCGGACCCGGTCTACGCGCTGGTGCGCCGCAAGGAGCAGCCGCGCCGCCCGGCCGGCGTCGTGGTGCACCTGCACGGCTACAACGACTACTTCTTCCAGACCCACCTGGCGGACACGGTCGAGGCGGCCGGCTGGGCGTTCCTCGCCCTCGACGCCCGACGGGCCGGCCGCGCCTGGCGGCTTGGCGAGGTGCCGCACTACCAGGACGACCTGCGCGAGCAGGGCACCGACCTCACCGCGGCGGTGGCCGCCGCCCGGGTGCTGCACCCGGACGTGCCGGTCGTCGTGCACGCGCACTCGACCGGCGGGCTGGTGGCGGCGCTCTGGGCGCACGCGCACCGCGAGCGCGGCGGCGTCGAGGGGCTGGTACTGGACAGCCCGTTCCTCGGCGCGACGGCCGGGTTCGTGCCGGTGGTGGGCGACGAGGTGCTGCGCGCCCTCGCCCGGCTGCGGCCGCTGACCCCGCTCTCGTCGCGGCCCTCCGTCTACGCCACCCACCTGCTGGCCGTCGGGTGGGACTTCGACACCCGGCTCAAGCGGCCGGAGGGCATCCCGGCGCGGGCCGGCTGGCTGTCGGCGGTGCGGATCGGGCAGACCCGGGTGGCACGCGGGCTGGAGATCGCGTGCCCGGTGCTCGTCGCGCACTCCGACTCCTCCGGGCCGGAGCGGGACGACAACCCGGACCTCGGCCGGCAGGACATCGTGCTGGACGTGCGGACCATCGCGAGACTCGTGCCGGGGCTGGGCGCCGACGTCGAGGAGGTCGTGGTCCCCGGCGGCGTGCACGACCTGGCACTGTCCACCGCCGAGCCACGCGCCGCGTACCTGGCGGCGCTCACCGGCTTCCTGCACCGGGTGGCGCGGTGAAGCCCTACCTCGACGGGTTCGCCGCGATGGCGCACCGGGGGTTCTCCCTGGACGGGCTGGAGAACTCGATGGCGGCGTTCCAGGCGGCCGTCGACCTCGGCTTCCGGTACGTCGAGACGGACGCGCACGCCACCGCGGACGGCGTCGCCGTCGCGCTGCACGACGAGACGCTGGACCGCACCACCGACGCGCACGGGCTGGTGCGCGAGCTGCCGTGGCGCGAGGTGCGGGCCGCGCGCATCGGCGGCGTCGAGCCGGTGCCGCTGCTGGAGGACCTGCTGGGCACCTGGCCGGACCTGCGCGTCAACGTCGACGTCAAGGAGACGGCCGGCGTCTACCCGGTGGCCGAGGTGATCGAGCGCACCGCCTCCTGGGACCGGGTGCTCGTCGCCTCGTTCTCCGCGGCCCGGCGACGGGCGACGGTCGCACGGCTGACGCGGCCGGTGGCGACCTCGGGCGGGACCGCCGAGATCGTCCGGTTCCTGGTGGGTGCGCGCCTCGGCCGGCCGCTGGACGCGCTGGCCCGCCAGGTGGACGCGCTGCAGGTGCCCGCCACGGCGGGCCCGCTCACGGTGGTCGACGAGCGCACGTTGGCCGCCGCCCACGCCGCCGGGCTGAAGGTCCACGTCTGGACGGTCAACGAGCCGGCCGAGATGACGCGGCTGCTGGACCTGGGTGTCGACGGGCTGATCAGCGACCGCGCCGACCTGCTGCGCGGCGTCCTCGAGGAGCGGGGGCAGTGGCGATGAAGGTGATCGGGCACCGCGGCAACTCGTCGGTGGCACCGCAGAACACGCTCGCCGCGTTCGAGGCGGCCTGGCGTGCCGGCGCGGACTGCATCGAGATGGACGTCCAGCTCACCGCCGACGGGCGGGTGGTGGTGATCCACGACGACACCGTGGACGCGACCACCGACGGCACCGGCCCGGTGTCCGCCTTCACGCTCGAGGAGATCCGCGCGCTGGAAGCCGGACGCTGGTTCTCCCCCGCCTTCGCCGGGCAGCGGGTGCCGACGTTCGACGAGGTCGTCACCTTCCTGCGCCGCCGCGAGATCGACCTGCTGCTCGAGCTCAAGGACGCCTGGTCGGTCGACGACGTCGCGTTGTGCACCGAGCCGCTGCTCGCCGCGGGGCTCGCCTCGCGCGTCGTCGTGCAGAGCTTCGAGGTGAGCACCGTCGCCGCGCTGCGCGACGCCGCCCCCGAGCTGCGCCGCGGCCTGCTGCTGGGGGCGGTCCCGCCCGACCTCGACGACCTGGCCGCCGAGCTCGACGTCGTCACCGTCAACCCCGACGGCGCGCTGCTGGTCGCCGACCCGCGGTTCGTCGCCCGCCGGCACGCCGCCGGCCAGGAGGTGGCGGCGTGGACGCTCGACGAGCCGTGGGAGTGGCAGACGGCCGAGCGGCTCGGCCTGGACGCGGTGATCAC
>CAZFTZ010000213.1:0-3357 GCA_964521875.1 uncultured Cellulomonas sp.
GAGCTGGAGATCAAGCGCGCCGCCGACGTCCTCGAGGAGATGCAGCCCGACGACGCCACCGACCTGCTGCGCGAGCTGCCCGACGAGCGCAAGAACGAGCTGCTCGCCGCGATGGAGCCGGAAGAGGCGGCCGACGTGCGACGCCTGCTCGCCTACGAGGACCGCTCCGCCGGTGGCCTGATGACCACCGAGCCGGTGATCCTCGGCCCGGAGACGTCGATCGCGGCGGCCCTGGCGCACGTCCGCCGGCAGGACCTCAACCCCGCGCTGGCGTCGACCGTGTTCGTCGTGCGGCCGCCCCTGGAGACGCCGACCGGCCGGTTCATCGGCGTGGTGCACCTGCAGCGGATGCTGCGCCATCCCCCGCACGAGTCGATCGGTCAGATCGTCGACAGCGACATCGAGGCGCTGCGCCCGGACACGCCGCTGTCGACCGTCGCGCGCGAGCTGGCCACCTACAACCTGCTGATGCTGCCGGTGCTGGACGACGAGCGCAGGCTGCTCGGCGCGGTCTCCGTCGACGACGTGCTGGACCACCTGCTGCCGGAGGACTGGCGCGAGGTGGACGACGAGCCGGGGGTGAGCCGTGGCTGACCGGCTCGACCAGCCGCGCGAGAGCCGCCGACCGATCCTGCCCCGCACGCCGCGCGACACCGACGCGTCCGGGCGGGTCTCGGAGAGCATCGCACGCTTCCTCGGCACGCCGCGGTTCATCATCTGGCTCACGGTGTTCTGCATCGTCTGGATCGGCTGGAACTCACTCGCCCCGGAGTCCGTGCGGTTCGACAAGGCGAGCAACGGGTTCACCGCCCTGACGCTCATGCTGTCGCTGCAGGCGTCCTACGCCGCGCCGCTCATCCTGCTCGCGCAGAACCGGCAGGCCGACCGCGACCGCGTCCAGGCCGAGCAGGATCGGCAGCGCGCCGAGCGGAATCTCGCCGACACCGAGTTCCTCGCCCGCGAGATCGCCGCGCTGCGCATCGCGCTGTCCGAGGTCGCCACCCGGGACTTCGTCCGCTCCGAGCTGCGCGAGCTGCTCGAGGAGCTCCAGGAGGAACGCGCGGAGCAGGCGCCCGACGAGGCCGGGGCGTCCGACTGAGCGCACCCGAGGCGGTCCAGGCGACGGCGCCCGCGGCCTCCGCGGTGGCCGACGAGGTCGTGCCGCCGCGGGTGCGGCGTGGTGTGCTCGCCGGGCCGCTCGTCGTGAGCGCTCTCGCACTGGCGACCTACGTGACGTTCTCCTGGTCGCAGTGGTGGCGGCTGGAGACGCCGTCGTGGGACCTGGGCATCTTCACTCAGCTGGCGCAGCGGTACGCCCACCTGCAGGCGCCCGTGGTCGACATCAAAGGTGCCGGGTTCGACCTGCTGGGTGACCACTTCCACCCGCTGCTCGTCCTGCTGGGCATCCCCTACCGGATCGCGCCGAGCGCGTTCACCGTCATGGTGGTGCAGGACCTGCTGTTCGCGTGGTCGGTGTACGTGGTCGCGCGGGAGGCGGTGCGCCGGTTCGGTCCGGTGGTCGGCTCGCTCGTCGGCGCCGCGTACGCGGTGAGCTTCGGCCTGGCCGGGGCGGTCGAGGTGCAGTTCCACGAGATCGCGTTCGCGGTGCCGCTGCTGGCGCTCTCGCTCGTCGCACTGCTGCGGCGCCGCTGGTGGCCGGCCGCGCTGTGGGCCGCTCCGCTGGTCTGGGTCAAGGAGGACCTCGGCGCGACGGTGCTGGTCATCGGCCTGCTCCTGGCCTGGCGGGCCTGGCACGACGAACCGCGGTGGCGTCGGATCGGGTTCGGCCTGGCGGCGTGGGGCGGCGCTTGGGCGGTGCTGACGCAGGCGGTGATCCTGCCCGCGCTCAACCCGGACGGGGTGTTCGCCTACTCCTACCGGCTCGACTGGCAGAACCTGGCCACCCACCCCTGGTTGCTCGTCCTGCGGCTGGGCGACGACTGGCGCAAGGTGATCACGCTCCTGCTGCTCGTCGCGATCACGGGGCTGATCGGACTGCGATCGCCGGTGCTCCTCGTCGCCGTGCCGACGATCCTGTGGCGGTTCTGGTCGCCGAACTACGGGTTCTGGGGCCACACCTGGCACTACTCCGCGGTGCTGATGCCGGTCGCTTTCGCGGCGCTGCTCGACGGGGTGGAGCTGGCCGGCCGGTCGCCGCGGTCCTGGCTGCGCGGGTACTCCCGGGTGGCGGTCGCGGTCGCGGTGACGGTCGCGGTGCTCGTCGCGCCGCAGACGGCGTTCGGACGGTTCGGCGACCCGGCGTTCTGGCGCGCCAACCCCCGCGCGGACGCGGCGCGGGCAGCGCTGGCGACGGTGCCGGACGGCGCCTCGGTCGAGACCGACGTCGGGCTGATGAGCTACCTCGTCGACCACCACGACACGTACTGGTTCGGCAACGGCGGCAACCCGGCCGCCGACTACCTCGTCTTCGACTCCGCCTGGGGCGGCACGCCGGAGACGGCGGCCGATCTGACCGCGTGGGTGGCCGAGCACCATCCCGGGGTGACGTACGCGATGACGTACGACGCCGGCGGGTACCTCGTCGCACACCGGGCCGGGGCCTGAAGTCCCGTCCCGGTCCCATGACCAGGGCCCACAGAGGGCACCACGCCCGGCGCCTACGATTGGCCGCATGCCCTCCAACCCCTCCCAGCCCGACGGGCTGGCGGCCGCCGTCCGTCAGGCCCTGACCGGCGTGCTCGACCCCGAGATCCGCCGGTCGATCACCGACCTCGGCATGGTCCGATCGGTGCTCGTCGACGGCGGTCACGTCACGGTGCGCGTCGACCTGACGGTGCCCGGCTGTCCGCTCAAGGACACGCTGGTGAAGGACGTCACCGCGGCCGTGGGGACGCTGCAGGGCGTGGACGGCGTCACGGTGGAGCTGGGCGAGATGACCACGGAGCAGCGCGGGGCGTTGCGCGACAAGCTGCGCGGCGGGGCACCGGAGCCCGTCGTCCCGTTCGCCCAGCCCGGCTCGCTCACCCGCGTCATCGCGGTGACCAGCGGCAAGGGCGGGGTCGGCAAGTCGTCGGTCACCGCGAACCTCGCCGTGGCGCTGGCCCAGCAGGGGCTGGCCGTCGGCGTGATCGACGCGGACATCTACGGCTTCTCGCTGCCGCGCATGCTGGGTGTCGGGACCCCGCCGACGGCGGTGGACGACCTCCTCCTGCCGCCGGTGGCGTACGGCGTCAAGGTCGTCTCGATCGGCATGTTCGTGCCGCCGGGGCAACCGGTGGTGTGGCGCGGCCCCATGCTGCACCGCGCCCTGCAGCAGTTCCTCACCGACATGTTCTGGGGCGACCTGGACGTGCTGCTGCTCGACCTGCCGCCCGGCACGGGCGACATGGCGATCTC
>CAZFTZ010000214.1:0-8568 GCA_964521875.1 uncultured Cellulomonas sp.
CCTTGAGCGCCAGCACCCGCCGCGCCGACTCGTCGACCCGTGCCGCGAACGCCGGGTCCGCCTGCGCGCGAGCCACCACGGCGGTCACCGCGTCGGGCACCACGGAAGGGTCCTTGGAGAACAGCACCAGGTCGCACCCGGCGGCGATCGCCACGATCGCGCGGTCCCCCGGCGACCACGCCGCCACCTGCGCCGCCCCGGACAGGTCGTCGGTCACGACGACCCCCTGGAAACCCAGCACCTCGCGCACCCCGTGCCGCACCACGGTCGACGAGAACGCGGCCGGCGCCGCCGGGTCCATCGCGGCGTAGACCGCGGTCGACATCAGCACCGTCGTCGCCCCGGCCTGCACGCCGGCCCGGAACACCGAGACCGCCGACGAGTCGAAGCCGGTGACCGTGTCCGTCACCCCGGCGGTCGCGTCGGTGTTCGCCGTGACGTACCCGAGACCCGGGAAGTGCTTGACCGCCGTCGCCACCCCCGCGTCCGACATCCCCTCGAGGAACGCCCCGGCGTGCGCCGTCACCGAGTCCGCGGTGGTGCCGTACTCGCGCTGCAAGGCGCCGATCGGCGGGTTCTTCGCGGCCGACGAGGCCGGGACCAGATCCATCACCGGCGCGAGGTTCCACGTCACGCCCGCCGCGGCCAGCTCCCGCCCCCACGCTGCCGCTTGCGACCGCAGCTCGTCTGGCGAGACCTTCGCCTGCTCGGTCGCCGCAGGGATCGTCGAGAACCCCGGACCGGTGAGCGACTGCACCTTGCCGCCCTCCTGGTCCACCGCGACGAGCATCGGCTCGCCGTGCGTCGTCGCCTGCGACACCAGGGCGGTGAAGCCGTCCACCTGCGCCCGCACCGCGTCGACGCCCGCGCTCGACCGCCCGTGCAGGAACACGTTCCCGACGTGGTACTTCGTCACCGCCTCCGAGCTCACCGGCTCGGCGGTGCCGAGGTCCAGCCCGACGACGAACAGCTGGCCCACCTTCTGCTCGAGCGTCCAGCCGGCCAGCGGGTCCGGGCCCGACGAGGGCGACGGGGTGGGTGCGGGGCTCGGCGCGCTCGTCGGTCCCGCGGGCACGGACGGGGTGGCCGACGACGAGACCGTCGGCGCGGCTGTCGGCGGCACGACGGGATGGCGCACCGCCGCCCACGTCGCCGCCACTCCCCCGACCGCGAGCACGGCGACGACGGCAGCCACCCACGTCCCGGCCCCGCGACGGTGCCCCGGCCGACGAGCCACGCGACCACCTCCCGGTGCCACGATGCCCGACGAAGGACCGCCGCGTGTACCGACACGACCGACACCCGCTCGTCGGCGCCGGATCCTTCATCGGCCGGACCGGATACCGCATCGCGCGGACCGGGTACCGCACCGGACGGCGCCGGACCGGCCGACGGGACGAGAACCCCCGAACCCGTCCGGCCCGGTGCGCCGTCAGGCGCGCGCCGCCCCCGCCTGCTGCGCGGACTGCGCCGTGGACCCCGGTTCGCCACCGGCGATCGGCTCGACGACCACTGCCGTCCCGTAGGCGCACACCTCGGAGAACTGGCCGATCGCGCCGTTGTCGAACCGGAACATGAGGATCGCGTTGGCGCCGCGCTGCTCGGCCTCGGTCACCATGCGGTGCATCACCTCGGCGCGGGACTCGTACATGATCTTCGTGAACTCGGTGATCTCGCCGCCGCCGATGGACCGCAGCCCGGCGACGAAGGTGCCGCCGATGTTGGTGGAGCGGACCGTCAGCCCCATCACCTCGCCGAGCACGGCGTTGACGCGGTAGCCCGGGATGTCGTTCGTCGTCACCACGATCATGGGCCGATCCTCGCAGCCCACCGCCGCCTTCCGGGCCGGTTTCGGCACGACGAGCGGGGGCTATCGCCCGTCGGGTCCGCCCGCACCGGCCGGCTCGGCCGGACGCTCGTCGGCCGCCTCCCCCAGCACCGACCGCCGTCCCGCCTCGAACGCCTCCGCCGTCCCGAGCCGGAAGATGTCCGTCTCCGCCGGACGCACCAGGTCCCGCGCTCCCGGCCCGTCCTCGTCGGCGACGAGCCGGCCCACCCCGCGCACCACGGCGACGGGGCGGCCGGACACCTTGCCCTTGACCAGCTCGGCGGCCGACGCCACCTCGTCGGCCACCGCCGCGACGGTCACCGCAAGCGTGCGGCCGAACGTGTCGGCGGTACCGCGCAGGTCGTCGAGCACCCGCAGCCCCGCGGCTCCGATCGCGACGTCGGTCAGCCCCTCGCGCCAGGCGCGCCCGGCGGTGTCGGTCACCAGCACCGCCACCAGCACGCCGAACCGGTCACGCAGCGCCCGGCGCAGCGCCCGCGCCGAGGCGTCCGGGTCCTCCGGCAGCAGCAGCACCGTCCCCCCCGGCGTGTTCGACGCGTCCACCCCGGCGGCGGCCATCACCAGGCCGAGCCGGTTCTCCACGATCCGCGTCACGCCACCGGCGTGCGCGCGGGTCGCCACGACGCGCACCGTCTCGTCGGTGATCGCCTGCTCCCGGTCGTCGGCCGCGACGACCCGCCCCTCCGCCTTGGACACCACCTTGGACGTCACCACGACGACGTCACCGTCCGCCAGCGCGTGCCCGGGGTCGTCGGCCGCGTCCGCCGCCAGCGCGTCCCCGACGAGCCGGGCGAGGTCATCCCCGGGCCGGACCTCCGGCACGCCCTCCGGCGCCCACACCCTCAGCTCCGTCGCGCCGCCGCTCATCGGTGCAGCGCCGGGAGCACGTCCCGCCCGAACACCTCGATCCACTCGCGCTGGTTGCGCCCGACGTTGTGCAGGTAGATCCGGTCGAACCCGAGGTCGACGTACCGCTGGATCTCCGCCCGGTGCACGTCCGGGTCGGCGGAGATCACCATGCGCCCCTCGAAGTCCTCCGGCCGCACCAGCTTGGCCATCGCCTCGAAGTCGAACGGCGAGCGCACGTCGCCCTTGCCGAACTTCATGCCGCCATTGGGCCACTCGTGCACCGCGTTGGCCAGCGCGTCCTCGTCGGTCGCGGCCCAGGACAGGTGCAGCTGCAGCAGCTTGGGCATCGAGTCAGGGTCCTTGCCGGCTTCGCGCGCACCCTCGGCGAACCTGGCGAACAGCCCGCCGATCTTCTCCAGCGGCGCCCCGACGGTGATCAGCCCGTCGACGTGGCGGCCCGCGCGCTTGGCGGTCACCGGTCCGGCGGTCGCGACGTAGATCTCCGGCGGTGTGGCCGGCATGGTCCACAGCCGGGTGGACTCGAGCTTGTAGAACTGCCCGGCGAACTTGGTGTCCTTGCCGGCCGCCGACGACGAGAACAGCTTGCCGATGATCTCGATCGCCTCGAACATCCGGTTGATGCGCTCCGGCGCCTCCGGCCAGTACTCGCCGGTGACGTGCTCGTTGAGCGCCTCGCCCGAGCCCAGCCCCAGCCAGTGCCGGCCCGGGTACATCGCCGCCAGCGTCGCCGACGCCTGCGCGACGACCGCCGGGTGGTACCGGAACGTCGGCGCCGTGACGCCCGGGCCGAAGTCGCCCCGGGTCCGCTCTCCGACGGCCGTCAGGACGTTCCAGACGAATGCCGACTGTCCCTGCGCGGGCACCCACGGCTGGAAGTGGTCGGCGGCCATCACGCCGCTGAACCCGTGCTGCTCCGCGTACGCCGCCAGCTCGACGGCCTCGGTGGGATGGAGCTGCTCGAGGGCCGCCGCGTAGCCGACGGTGAGGTTGCTGGTCACGATCGCGAGACTAACCCCGCGCCGCACCTGGCCCGAGCGATCCGTGCAGGACCCGTCCCGCCAGCCGATACCTGGGAGTGAGCCGTGTCCCGCCGGCGCTACGGTGGGGCCACTCGAATCGATACGAACGTTCGCCGACACCAGACCGCCCAGACCGCTCCCGGACCAGGACCTCCCGCCGTGCTTCCGGCCAACGCCGCTCTCACCCGCCGTGTCACCGTCGCGCGTCTGGGGATGCGCGAGTCCTTCGGGTCGCTGGCGGTGCGCAACTACCGGCTCTACGTCATCAGCCAGGTGCTGACCAACACCTTCGGCTGGGCCGCCCGGGTGGCGCAGAACTGGCTGATCCTCACGCTGACCGGATCGACCACCCTCGTCGGTCTCACGGTGCTGCTGCAGTTCGGGCCGATGGTGATGTTCGGCATGGCGGGCGGCGTGCTGGCCGACCGGCTGGACCGCCGCAAGCTGCTCATGGTGACGCAGACGGTCTTCGGCGTGTCCACGCTCTCGATCGGCGTGCTCGCGGTCGCCGGTCGGGTCGAGGCGTGGCACGTGCTGCTCGCCGCCTTCGTCTCCGGCGTCGCGACGGCGTTCGACAACCCGGCACGGCAGGCGTTCGTCCACGAGTCCGCCGGGCCGGAGTTCCTGCGCCAGGCGATCAGCCTCAACTCGGCGGTGTTCCAGCTCGGCGGGCTCGTCGGCCCCGCCGTCGCCGGCGTGCTGATCGAGGCGGTCGGCGAGGGTTGGGCATTCCTGCTCAACGCGCTCGCCGCGTTCGTCGCGGTCGTCCTCCTCATCGCCATGCGGCCCGACGACCTCACGCCCGCCCCGGCGGTGCCCCGCGCCAAGGGCCAGCTGCGCGAGGGCCTGGCCTACGTGCGCCGGACACCGACGATCCTGTGGCCGGTGGTGCTCATCGGCTTCGTCGCGATCACCGGCCTCAACATGGCGACGATCCTGGCGGCCTACGCCGACGAGGTGTTCGCCGGCGGCGCAGGCGGGTACGCGCTGCTCAACTCGATGCTCGCGCTCGGCGCCCTCACCGGCGCGCTGGTCTCGACCCGCCGGCAGCGGCTGCGGCTGCGGCAGCTCGTCGTGCTCACCGCGCTCGTCGGCGCCGCCGAGGTCGTCCTCGCCGTGCTGTCCGCGCACACGCCGTTCGTCGTCGTGCTGGTCGTGCTGGGGACGCTGCAGCTGCTCTACATCACCGGTGGCAACACGCTGGTCCAGGAGACCGTGGCCGACGAGCTCCGCGGGCGGGTGATGGCGCTCTACGTCCTGGTGTCGTTGGGCGGTCAGGGCGTCTCCGGGCTGATCGTCGGCTGGGTGTCGGAGCATGTCGGCGCCCACGTGGCGATGGCGGTCTGCGCCTCCGGGCCGCTGCTCGGCACGCTCGTCGTCGGGCTGGGTGTGGCACGCACCCTCGGCATGCGCCCGCGTCAGGCGGCCGCCGCGGTGGCCGTGGCAGTGCGGACGCAGACCCTGCAGACGGTTCAGACGGTGAGGCGGTCCAGCTCGGCCTCGTCGGGCGGGACCTCGGTGTCCTCGCCGGCCGGGACCTCGCCGAACGCGGCACCCGCGAACACCTCGGCGTCCGGGATCCAGTCGTGCCCGTCCGTCCCCGAGCCACGGCGCACCAGCGCGACGCCGGCGACGACGAGCGCCGCCCCGAGGACCTGAACCGCGAGCGGCGCCTCGCCGAGCACCAGCCACGCGAGCAGCACGGCGAACAGCACCTCGGCGAGCGCCACGAACGAGGCCACCCGCTCGCCGAGCATCCGCACCGAGACCGCGCTGATCCCGTACGCGAACGCGGTCGGCACCGCGGCGACGACGAGCACCGGGACGAACCACGGCAGGTGCGCGCCCAGCACGTCGACGTGGACCGCCGGCGCCGCCACCGGAAGCACGCCCACCAGGCACAGCACGCCGACGGTGAGCGCGCCGATCGTCATGCCCGCACCGGCGAGCGCCACCGGTGGCGTCGCGACGGGACGCGCCGTCAGCGACCAGTACACGGCGTTCGCCACTGCGGCGACGCCGGCGAACGTCAGCCCCACCGGGTCGAGGCGCAGCTGCCCGGCGACGTCGAGCACCAGCACCAGCCCGCCGGTGGCCAGCGCGGCGCCGACGAGCACCGCCGGCGCGGGCGCGCGCCGGGTGCGCAGCCACGCCGCGCCGAGCAGCAGCAGCGGCGCCATGTACTCGACGAGCAGGGCCACCGCCACGGGCAGCCGGTCGACGGCGAGGTAGTAGAGCGAGGAGCACCCGGCGACCCCGACGGTGCCGAACGTCAGGACGAGCCGCCACTCGTCGCGCAGCACGTGGAACCGGCCGCGCAACGCCAGCAGGGCGGGCACCACGAGCAGCAGGGCGCCGAGCGGGAGGCGGAACAGCAGTGCGCCGCCGGGCGTCCAGCCGGCCTCGAGCAGCGGCTTGATCGCCGGTCCGCTCGTCGAGAACGCCAGCGCGGCGACGATGCCGGCCACCAGGCCGGTGCGACGACTGCCTGTGCCGGGCACCGCGAGCCTCCTCACCGGCCGCACCCGGTCGTCCGCGTAGGATCGCCGGTCAGGCGTCATCCCTTGATTCGCCCGTGACAGTACGGGCCTCGTCGAACAGGAGTCAACTTGACTTTTGCTCCTGACACGGAGGCGGCGCTGCAGGCAGCGGCGTTCCTGGTCAACACCGGCCTGCGCCGTGACGGCGTCGACGCGCTGGCCACGGTGGCGGACCTCGACCGCTTCTACGGCGAGTTCAGCTACGCCGGCCGGCACGACCGCGACGACGCCGAGGTCGCCCAGGTGCGCGCGGTGCGCGACCGGCTGCGGCCGCTGTTCTCCGCGGGGCGCGACGAGGCCGCCGAGATGGTCAACGCGATCCTGCGCGAGGCGCAGGCGCTGCCCTACCTCACCCGGCACGACCAGTGGGACTGGCACCTGCACGCCACCGCGCTGGACGCGCCGCTGCCCGTTCGCATCGTCGTCGAGGCGGCGATGGCGTTCGTCGACGTCATCCGGTCCGACGAGTACGGCCGGGTGGCCGTGTGCGCCGCACCCGACTGCCAGGCGGTGCTCGTCGACCTGTCCCGCAACCGGTCGCGCCGGTTCTGCGACGTCAACAACTGCGCCAACCGCGCGCACGTCGCCGCCTACCGGGCCCGCCGCGCCGCCGACCCGTCCTGATCGGCGCCCCTCCCCTCGACGCCGCTGCGATGCACTCCCGCACGGCACCCGCAGACGCGTCGTCCGTTCGGGAGTGGGTCGCCCGGCGCCGCCCCGGCACCGGTCAGCGCCGCACTCGTCGTCTGCGAAAATGGCGGCCATGGCTGACCAGACACCGTCCGTGACCACCGCCCCGGCGACCCTCGTCGCGCGCGCGGTACCGGACAAGGTGTCGCTGGACGGCATCGAGGACCGCTGGGCCGGCACCTGGGAGGAGCAGGGCACCTACTCCTTCGACCGGAGCAAGGCCCGCGAGCAGGTCTACTCGATCGATACCCCGCCGCCCACCGTGTCCGGGTCGCTGCACGTCGGCCACGTGTTCAGCTACACGCACACCGACGTCGTCGCCCGGTTCAAGCGGATGCGCGGCGCCGAGGTGTTCTACCCGATGGGCTGGGACGACAACGGCCTGCCGACCGAGCGTCGCGTGCAGAACTACTACGGCGTGCGCTGCGACCCGTCGCTGCCCTATGTCGCGGGCTTCGTCCCGCCCCACGAGGGGACCGATGGGAAGTCGGTCAAGCCGTCCGACCAGGTGCCGGTGTCCCGCCGCAACTTCATCGAGCTGTGCGTGCGGCTCTCCCAGGAGGACGAGCAGCAGTTCGAGGCGCTGTGGCGCCGGCTGGGCCTGTCGGTCGACTGGTCGATGACCTACCAGACGATCGGCGACCACGCCCGCGCCGTCGCCCAGGCGGCGTTCCTGCGCAACCTCGCCCGCGACGAGGCGTACCAAGCCGAGGCCCCCGGGCTGTGGGACGTGACATTCCAGACGGCCGTCGCCCAGGCCGAGCTCGAGGCGCGCGACTACCCCGGCTTCTTCCACCGCGTGGCGTTCCACCGTCCCGACGGCTCCCCGGTCCACATCGAGACCACCCGCCCCGAGCTGCTGCCGGCCTGCGTCGCCCTCATCGCGCACCCGGACGACGAGCGGTACCAGGCGCTGTTCGGCACCACGGTGACCAGCCCGGTGTTCGGTGTCGAGGTCCCGGTGCTGGCGCACCCGGCCGCCGAGCCGGACAAGGGCGCCGGCATCGCGATGTGCTGCACCTTCGGTGACCTGACCGACGTCCAGTGGTGGCGCGAGCTGCAGCTGCCGACGCGGTCGGTCGTCGGCCGCGACGGGCGCATCCACCGCGACACCCCGGACTGGATCACCACCGCCGAGGGCAAGGCCGCGTACGACGAGCTCGCGGGCAAGACGACCTTCTCCGCCCGCGAGGCCGTCGTCGCGCTGCTGCGCGAGGCCGGCGACCTCGACGGCGCGCCGGTGGCGACTCAGCGCAAGGCGAACTTC
The DNA here is from genome assembly GCA_964521875.1 of uncultured Cellulomonas sp. Classification (GTDB taxonomy): domain Bacteria; phylum Actinomycetota; class Actinomycetes; order Actinomycetales; family Cellulomonadaceae; genus Cellulomonas. Next base: position 8,236 of record CAZFTZ010000214.1, read on the forward strand.
TACGAGAAGGGCGACAAGCCCCTCGAGATCGTCACCAGCCGCCAGTGGTACATCCGCAACGGCGGGCGCGACGAGCACATCCGCGCCGCGCTGCTCGCTCGCGGCGAGGAGCTGGACTTCAACCCCGACTTCATGCGGGTGCGGTACGAGAACTGGGTGGGCGGCCTCAACGGCGACTGGCTGATCAGCCGACAGCGCTTCTTCGGCGTCCCGTTCCCGGTCTGGTACCCGCTCGACGAGACCGGCGAGCCGGACTACGACCACCCGCTGGTGCCCGACGAGGCCACGCTGCCGATCGACCCCTCGTCCGACGTGCCCGCCGGCTACTCCCCC
>CAZFTZ010000215.1:0-2658 GCA_964521875.1 uncultured Cellulomonas sp.
TCCAACACCGTCGCGCTGCAGATCATCGACCAGGTCGAGCCGGAGCCGTCGGTCCGCACCGTGCAGGCCGGCGCGGCGCAGATGCGCCACTTCAAGCCGGACACGATCATCGCGCTCGGCGGTGGTTCGCCGATGGACGCCGCCAAGGTGATGTGGCTGCTGTACGAGCACCCGGAGATCGTCTTCAGCGACCTGAAGCAGAAGTTCTTCGACGTCCGCAAGCGGGCGTTCAAGTTCCCGGTGCTCGGCGACCTGGCCAAGCTGGTCTGCATCCCGACGACCAGCGGCACCGGCGCCGAGGTGACGCCGTTCGCCGTGATCAGCGACCCGGAGGCGGGCAAGAAGTACCCGCTGGCCGACTACGCGCTCACCCCGACGGTCGCGATCATCGACCCGGTGCTCACCGCGAAGATGCCCCGCAGCCTGGCGGCGGACTCCGGCTTCGACGCCCTGACGCACGCCACCGAGGCGTTCGTCGCCGTTTACGCCAACGACTTCACCGACGGCATGGCGCTGCAGGCGATCCGGCTGATCTTCGACAACCTCGCGCAGTCGGTGAACGGCGACCCGGCCGACCCGGCGACCAAGGACGCGCGGGAGAAGATGCACAACGCCGCAACGATCGCCGGCATGGCGTTCGGCAACGCGTTCCTCGGCATCGTCCACGCGATGGCGCACGTCATCGGCTCGACGTTCCACCTGGTGCACGGCCGGACCAACGCGACGCTGCTGCCGCACGTCATCCGCTACAACGGCAAGGTCCCGACCAAGCTGACGAGCTGGCCCAAGTACGAGCACTACGTCGCCCCCGAGCGGTTCCAGCAGATCGCCGCGGTGCTCGGCCTGCCGGCGGCGACGCCGGAGGAGGGCGTCGAGTCGTACGCGCTGGCGGTCGAGGCGCTGCGTTCCAAGGTCGGCATCCTGGCGTCGTTCCAGGCGCAGGGCGTCGACGAGCAGGAGTTCATCGGCCGGCTCGACGAGGTCGCCTACGGCGCCTACGAGGACCAGTGCGCCCCGGCCAACCCCCGGATGCCGATGATCGAGGACATGAAGGACCTCATGACGGCGGCCTACTACGGCACGTCCCTCGACGAGGTCCGCGCGCGCAGGGGGCACGCGGAGAGCTGATCGCCGGCTACCCCAACCGGCGGTCTTCGCAGGCGGTCGTCCCCGGGTCCTACCCACCCCGGGGACGGCCGCCTCTTTCGTTGCCCGACGAGGACGGGCCACCGGCCGGCGTGGCCACTGGCGCCCACGGTCGCTCGTCGGGCACTCGTCGGGCACTCGTCGGACGCGAAACGAGTGGCCACCTGGCGGGCGCGCCCCGGGCGCGGACCCGACCGCGGCTAGCCTCCGGCGCGTGACTCCTCGCTGGCGGCAGGTCGCCGCTGCCACCGGACTGGCCGGGGCCGACGGCGTGGTGCGCCCGACGATCTTCGCGGAGATGTCCGCGCTTGCCGCCCGCACCGGCGCGATCAACCTGGGCCAGGGCTTCCCCGACGTCGACGGCCCGGCGGTCGTCGCGCGCGCCGCCGCCGACGCCGTGCTCGCCGGGCACAACCAGTACCCGCCGGGCCGCGGCATCCCCACGCTGCGCGAGGCCGTCGCCGAGCACCAGGCCCGCCACTACGGCATCGCGCTCGACCCCGAGACCCAGGTGCTCGTCACCGCCGGTGCCACCGAGGCGCTGGCGGCCGCGGTCCTCGCACTCGTCGGGCCGGGCGACGAGGTGGTGACGCTCGACCCGTTCTACGACGCGCACGCCGCGGCGGTCGCCCTGGCCGGCGCGACCCACGTCACGGTGCCGCTGGTCCGGTCGGAGCGCGGGTTCGCGCTCGACGAGGCCACGTTGGCCGCCGCCGTCACCGACCGCACCCGGCTGATCCTGCTCAACACGCCGCACAACCCCACCGGCGCGGTGCTGACGCGCGCCGAGCTCGAGGCGGTCGCCCGGGTGGCGGTGGCACACGACCTCGTCGTGCTCACCGACGAGGTGTACGAGCACCTGACCTACGACGGCGCGCAGCACGTGCCGGTCGCCACCCTGCCCGGCATGGCGGGCCGCACGCTCACGGTGTCGTCGGCCGGGAAGACGTTCTCCTTCACCGGCTGGAAGGTCGGCTGGGTCACCGGGCCGGCCGAGCTGGTCGAGGCGGTGCTGACCGTCAAGCAGTTCCTGACGTTCGTCAACGCGGCGCCGCTGCAGCCGGCGGTCGCGTTCGCGCTGCGGGACGACGAGGCGCAGGCGTGGGTCCGCGAGCTCGCGGCGTCGCTGCGGCACCGGCGGGACCTGCTGGTCTCCGGCCTGCAGGCGGCAGGGTTCGACGTCGTCGTGCCACGCGGGACGTACTTCGTCCTCGCGGACGCCGCGCCGCTCGGGTACGACGACGGTGCGCGGCTCGCCCGCGAGCTCCCCACCCTCGCCGGCGTCGTCGGCGTCCCCGCGACCGCGTTCACGCACGCGGCGTCGGTGACGGCCGGCGCGCTGGCGTCGTGGCTGCGGTTCACGGTCGTCAAGCGCGAGGACGTGCTGGCGCAGGCCGCCGAGCGGCTCGCCGGGCTGTCGTCGGCCCTCTGAGCGGTCGACACGACCCGGGGTCCGCGTCCGCCCGGCGGACGCGGACCCCGGGCTCGTCGGGCCGTCGCCGTCAGAGCGCG
>CAZFTZ010000216.1:0-6786 GCA_964521875.1 uncultured Cellulomonas sp.
GCGGGCGCGCTGGCCCGCCGGGGGGGGTGGCCGGGGGGGACCGAGGCCGCGCCGGGCCCCCCCCGCCGCCCCCCACTGGTGGGGGGCCCCCCCGACGACGCAGGCCTCACGGACTCCCGGGACCCCGACCAGCAGGTCCTCGACGGGACCCGGAGCGACGTTGACACCGCCGGTGATGATCATGTCGTCCGCGCGCCCGACGATCTCGAGCCGCCCGTCGGCGGCGAACCGGCCGAGATCGGGCGTGCGCAGCCAGCGTGTGCCCTCGCCGTCCGCGACGAACGTGGAGGCGTCCAGGTCCGGTCGCCCGAGGTAGCCGTCCGCCAGGACCGGCCCGGAGATCCACACGCGCCCGGCGCCCGGCGCCGTGCCGGGCGCGTCCCCCGGGCGACCGTCGACGCGCACCTGCACGCCGTCGAGCGGCACGCCGTCGTAGACGCAGCCGCCGCAGGTCTCCGTCGAGCCGTACGTGGTGACGACGGCGACCCCGGCGTCGCGCGCCGCGGCCAGCAGCGCCGGCGGGATCCCGGAGCCGCCCAGCAGCACGGCGTCGTAGCCGCGCAGCGCCGCACGGCCGGCCTCGTCGTCCAGCAGCCTGACGAGCTGCGTGGGGACCAGGGACGTGTACCTCCGCCCGGATGCCGGGAGCGCGGCGGTCGCCTCGGCGAACGCACGGGAGCGGAAGGGTCCGGCGAGGGCGACGTGCGCGGTGGCCCCGCTCAGCGCGGCGCGCGCGAGCACCTGCAGGCCGGCGACGTGGTCCGGCGGCAGCACCAGCAGCCAGTCGCCCGGCCCGCCGACGCGTCGCAGCGTCGCCTCCCCGGAGGCCCGCAGCGCGGCGGCGGACAGCATGACGTCGCGCGGGGTGCCGGTGGACCCGGAGGTGCGCAGCACGACGGCGACACCCGACGGGACGCGCCGTTCGTCGTGCGCCGGCGTCCCGGACGGTCGCTCGTCGGGCGGTGGGACCTCGGCCCCTCGCTCGTCGCGCGTCCGCTCGCCGCCGAAGACCGCTGGCGCGGCTCGCCCCGGGCGGCCGAGCACGCGCAGCGCCGGGCCCGAGCCGTCCAGCGCGGCGGCCAGCGCCGACGCCAGCTTCGGGTGATCCGCGGGCAGGTCGCGCAGCGGACGGTCCACCGGTCCAGGGTAGGCGAGCCGTCCTGGAGGGTCGCCAAACCGTGGCACCCTGGTACCCGCTCACCGCGACGGACGGAGGAACGATGACGACGACCCGGCTCCACCCGGCCTCGCGGCCCGTGGCGGTCGCGCTCCTGGGTGGGCTGACGCTCGCGCTGGCGGCGTGCAGCGGCGGCACGACGACGCCCCCACCCACCCCGTCCACCAGCACGGTGGTGGTGGCGCCGACCGTCGAGCCCGCCAAGCAGGCGGCCCCGACGCCGACGGTCGCGCCGACGTGGCCGCTCACCGGCGTCGCCGTCACGGGCGAGGCGAGCAACCGCCCGGCGCTCGCGGTGAAGATCGAGAACACCGCCGACGCGCGCCCGCAGGAGGGCCTCAACGAGGCCGACATCGTGTGGGAGAACATCGTCGACTTCGGGGTGTCGCGGTTCAACGCCGTGTTCCAGTCGCAGGTGCCGGGCGAGATCGGGCCGATCCGGTCGGTGCGGCCGATGGACATCCCGGAGAGCGCGCCGCTGCACGGCCTGTTCGCGTACTCCGGCGGCCAGGCGGGCATCCTCGCGCTGGCCCGGAAGTCCGGCGAGCAGCTCTTCTCCTTCGACGACGGGAACAAGGCGTTCTACCGGACCAAGGACCGCGCCGCGCCGCACAACGTGTACTCGCACCCGGCCGACATCTGGGCACAGGCGGACGCCGACCGCGTGGCGCCGTCGCCGCAGTTCCAGTACGGCCGCACGGCCGCGCAGGCGAGCGCCGCGGTGGCCGGCACCCCGGCCAACACGCTGAGCTTCACGCTGTCCCCGTACTCCCACCCGAACTGGACGTGGGACGCGGCGTCCGGCACCTGGCTGCGGTTCGAGGGCTCGGCGAAGGCGACCACGCTCACCTACCAGCAGGGCGAGTCGCAGATCCGCGCGGTCAACGTGCTGGCGATCGTCGCGGTGCACCCGGACAGCGGCTTCAACGCCCAGAACAACGCCCCCGTGCCGACCTACAACCTCTCGAACTCCAGCGGTGACGGCATGCTCGCCAGCGGCGGCAAGACGATCCCGGTCAAGTGGAGCAAGGGCGCCGACGACCAGGCGATGGTCGTCACGCTCGCCGACGGGTCGCCCGCGCTGCTCGCCCCGGGCAACCTGTGGATCGAGATGGTGCCGCAGGACTCGTCGGGCTCGTACACGGTCGGCTGACCGGCGCTCGTCGGGCGGCCCGACGGCGGGCTCGTCGTGCTCAGTACGCGTAGGGGAACCGCGACCAGTCCGGGTCGCGGTGCTGCAGGAACGCGTCGCGCCCCTCGACGGCCTCGTCGGTGAGGTAGGCCAGCCGGGTCGCCTCGCCAGCGAACACCTGCTGGCCGGCCAGGCCGTCGTCGGCGAGGTTGAACGCGAACTTCAGCATCCGGATCGCCTGCGGGGACTTGGTGGCGACGATGCGCGCGTACTCCAGGCCGGCGGCCTCAAGCTCGTCGTGCGGCACGACGTCGTTGACCGCACCCCAGGCGTACGCCTCGTCGGCCGAGTACTCCCGGGCGAGGAAGAAGATCTCCCGCGCCCGCTTCTGACCCACCTGCCGGGCGAGCAGCGCGGAGCCGTAACCGCCGTCGAACGAGCCGACGTTGGCGTCGGTCTGCATGAACCGGGCGTGCTCGCGGGAGGCGATCGTCAGGTCGCACACGACGTGCAGGCTGTGCCCGCCGCCGGCCGCCCAGCCGCCGACGAGGGCGACGACGACCTTGGGCATGGTCCGGATCAGGCGCTGCACCTCGAGGACGTGCAGCCGCCCGGCGCGCGCCGGGTCGATCGCGTCCGCGGTCTCGCCGGACGCGTAGCGGTAGCCGTCGCGGCCGCGGATGCGCTGGTCGCCGCCGGAGCAGAACGCCCAGCCGCCGTCCTTGGGGCTCGGCCCGTTGCCGGTGAGCAGCACGGTGCCGACGTCGCTCCACTGCCGCGCGTGGTCGAGCACGGCGTACAGCTCGTCGACGGTGTGCGGCCGGAAGGCGTTGCGCACCTCGGGGCGGTGGAACGCGACGCGCACCACCGGCAGGTCGCGCGGCTCGTCCGGCGCGGACCGGTCAACGCCGCGGTGGTAGGTGACGTCGGTCAGGCCCTCGAAGCCGGCGACGGTGCGCCAGCGCTGGGGGTCGAACGTCTCGGACACGCGCTCCGGCAGCGGGATCTCGGCCACGGCGTCACCCTAGGGCGCGCCCCCGCCGACGACCACGTGCGGTGCACGTCGGAACACCGACCGCGTGCGGTGCACCGCGGGTGGCGCAGGTGGGCCGACGGCCTAGCCTGGGCCGGTGCCCGTCCCGCCGCCGACCGTGTGGTCGATCCCGCTGCGCACACGGTTCCGGGGGCTGACCGTCCGCGACGGCGCGCTGGTCCGCGGCGACGCGGGCTGGGGCGAGTTCTCGCCGTTCTGGGACTACGACGACGCCGAGTCGGCGCGCTGGTGGGCGGCGGCCCGGGAGGCGGCCGACGAGGGCTGGCCCGCACCGCTCCGCTCCTCGGTCCCCGTCAACGTCACCGTCCCCGCCGTCGGGCCGGACCGCGCCCGCGAGATCGTGCTGGCCTCCGGCGGCTGCCGCACCGCCAAGGTGAAGGTCGCGGAGCCCGGCCAGTCCGCCGCGGACGACGAGGCTCGGCTGGAGGCGGTCCGCGACGCGCTCGGCCCAACCGGGCGCCTCCGCGTCGACGCCAACACCGCCTGGGACGTCGACGAGGCGGTGCGCCGCCTGGCGGCCTACGACCGTGCCGCCGGCGGCCTGGAGTATGCCGAGCAGCCGGTCCGCACCGTCGACGAGCTCGCCGCACTGCGCCGGCGCACCCACGTGCCGCTGGCCGCCGACGAGTCGGTGCGCAGGTCGGACGACCCGATGGCCGTGGCGCGCCGGGCCGCCGCCGACGTCGTCGTGCTCAAGGTGCAGCCGCTGGGCGGCGTGCGCGCCTGCCTCGAGCTGGCCGAGCGGCTGGGCCTACCGGTGGTCGTCTCGTCGGCCCTGGAGTCGTCGGTGGGGCTGGCGGCCGGGGTGGCGCTCGCCGCGGCGCTGCCGGAGCTGCCGTACGCCTGCGGCCTGGCCACCGCGCAGCTGTTCACCGACGACGTCGTCGCCGACCCGCTGCTGCCGGTCGGCGGCGCGATCCCGGTCCGCCGGCCCGAGCCGGACCCCGTGGCGCTGGCCCGCACGGCCGCCGACGAGACGTTGGCCTCACGCTGGGCCGACCGGGTGAGCCGGGTCGCCCGGCTGTGACGCACCTGTCACGGGTGGGATCGCGGACGGCGCCGGCGGGTGGCCGCCCTCGGGCATGATGGCTCCGTGACCCCCGCGATCGACGCCGCCCGCGTGCTCGTCCAGGCGCTGGTCGCGCTCGGGGTGCGTGACGTCGTGCTCGCCCCTGGTAGCCGCAGCGCCCCGCTCGCCCTCGCGCTGGCCGACGCGGCGCACGCCGACTCCCGCCCGCCGGAGGCGCCGCCGCTGCGGCTTCACGTGCGGGTGGACGAGCGGTCGGCGGCGTTCCTCGCCCTCGGCCTGGCGCGTGCCGCGGCGGCCGCGGAGCCGCCGGGTGTGCCGGTCGCCGTCGTGACGACGTCCGGCACCGCGGTGGCGAACCTGCACCCCGCGGTGCTCGAGGCGCACCACTCCGGCGTGCCGCTGCTGCTGCTCACCGCCGACCGGCCGCACGAGCTGCGTGGCACCGGCGCCAACCAGACCACGGACCAGCCCGGCATCTTCGGCTCTGCGGTGCGGCTGAGCGTGGACGTCCCGGCGCCCGCCGGCGTGCCGGGCGAGGCGCGCGACGTGCGGTCGGTGGTCGCTCGCGCCGTCGCCGCCGCCACCGGCGCCCGCACCGGCTCCCCGGGTCCCGTGCACCTCAACCTCGGGTACCGCGAGCCGCTCGTGCCCGCCGACGACGAGCCCTGGCCCGTGCCGGAGTCCGGCGGTCTGACGATGGTCGAGCCGCGCTGGACCGGCGAGCGCCCGACGACCCCGGCCCCGTCGGTGTCAGCGACGGCGCCCGCCACCGGCGCCGTCCCCGTGGTCGTGCCGGCCGACCCGCCGCGCCGCCGCCAGGGCCGCCGCTCCAAGCCGACCGTCGTCGTGGCGGGGGACGGTGCCGGTCCCGCGGCCCGCCGGCTCGCCGAGTCGACGGGGTGGCCGCTGCTCGCCGAGCCCTCGTCGGGCGCCCGCGGCGGCCCGCAGGCGGTGACCGCGTACCGCCACCTGCTGGACGAGGAACGCCTGGGCGGTGCGGTCCGCCGCGCCGTGGTGCTCGGCCGCCCGACGCTGTCGCGCCAGGTCAGCCGGCTGCTCGCCGCCCCGGACGTCGAGGTCGTCGTGATCGCGCCGCGCGGCGCCCCCTGGCCGGACGCCGCTCGCAACGCCGCCGAGGTGCTGCTCGAGGTCCCGGCGGGCCTGCGCCGCGCCGGTGCGCCGGAGGGTTGGACCGAGGCGTGGCACGCCGCCGGTGCCGCCGCCCGAGCCACGCTCGACAGGTTGTTCGACGTGAAGCCGGGTGCTCCCGGCACCCGCCGGTCACGGTCGGCGGCCCGCGTCACCGGCCCGGCGCTCGCCCACGCCGTGGCCCAGGCCAGCGCGCCGTCGGACGTGATCGTCGTCGGCTCGTCGAGCCCGGCGCGCGACCTCGACCTGGTCGCCGCGTGGGACGTGCCACCGCTCGTCGTCGCCAACCGCGGGCTGGCGGGGATCGACGGCCTGGTCTCGACGGCGACCGGCGTCGCGCTCGGCCTGCCCGACCGGCGGGTGCGCGCCTACCTCGGCGACCTGTCGTTCCTGCACGACGTCGGCGGCCTGCTCCGCGGTCCCGCCGAGCCGCCGGCCGACCTGCAGATCGTCGTCGCGAACGACGACGGCGGGTCGATCTTCGCCACCCTCGAGCCCGGCGGGCTGGACGACGCCGCGACGTTCGAGCGCGTCTTCGGAACACCGCACGGCGCCGACCTGGCCGCGCTGTGCGCGGGTTACGGGGTGCGCCACACCCGGGTGACCGACGTCGACGGGCTGCTGCCGGCCCTGGCGGCACCGGGCACCGGGGTGAGCGTCGTCGAGGTGCGGGTGGACCGCACCGGCCGCCGCGCGCTCGGCGAGCGGGTGGCGAGCGAGGTCGCCGCGGCCGTGTCCGTCGCCCTCGGGTGAGCCGCCCGACAAGGCATGCCGAACTCCTAGCAGATTCCCAGGATCGTTCGAGGGTGCCCCCAGAGCCGTGTCGTCTCATGATCGGGACGAAGGAGGAGTCATGACCACCACTCCCGAAGAGCCCCGGCCCGACGAGGGCGCGGTGCCTGCCGAGGACCGGGCCGCCGGGTCGCCGGTGCCCGACGAGGCCGCCGCGGCGCCCGTCGCCGACGAGCCGGTCGCTGCGCCGCAGACCCCTGCCGAGGACGACACCGAGGTCGTGAACGTGCACGACACCGCGCCGATCGCGCTCGACGACACGGCGTCGATCGCGCCGCCGGCCCCGGTCGCACCTCCGGCGCCGACGGCGCCCGTCATCCCGGCTGCGGTCTCGTCGGCGGCGCCGGCCGGCGCCACCGGGTACCGCCCGCCCTACGCCGGGCAGCCGGCGCAGCCCCTCCAGCCGGCGCAGCCCGCCCAGCCCGCCCAGCCCTACAGCGGTCCGGCCGCCG
>CAZFTZ010000217.1:0-3373 GCA_964521875.1 uncultured Cellulomonas sp.
CAGCCCGCCGCTGGTGATCGCCTATGCGCTGGCCGGGACGATGGACTTCGACTTCGAGACGCAGCCGCTCGGCCGCACCGAGGACGGCTGGCCGGTGTTCCTGCGCGACATCTGGCCCAGCCCGGACGAGGTCCAGGCGACGATCGACGCGTCGATCGACCGGCACAAGTTCACCGAGGACTACGCCGACGTGTTCGCCGGCGACGAGCGCTGGACGTCGCTGGCCACGCCGGTCGGCGACACGTTCGGCTGGGACCCCGCCTCGACGTACGTGCGCAAGCCGACCTACTTCGACGGCATGGGCGCGACGCCCGAGCCGGTGCGGGACATCACCGGTGCCCGTGTGCTCGCCAAGCTCGGCGACTCTGTCACCACGGACCACATCAGCCCGGCCGGGTCGATCAAGCCGGGCAGCCCGGCGGCGCAGTACCTCGAGGCGCACGGCGTCGACCGCAAGGACTTCAACTCCTACGGCTCACGGCGCGGCAACCACGAGGTGATGATCCGCGGCACGTTCGCCAACATCCGGCTGCGCAACCAGCTGGTGCCGGGCGTCGAGGGCGGGTTCACGGTCAACTTCCTCACCGGCGAGCAGACGACGATCTACGACGCCTCCGTCGCGTACCAGGCCGCCGGTGTGCCGCTCGTCGTGCTCGGCGGCAAGGAGTACGGCTCGGGCTCGTCGCGCGACTGGGCCGCCAAGGGCACCTCGCTGCTGGGCGTCAAGGCCGTCGTCGCGGAGAGCTTCGAGCGGATCCACCGGTCGAACCTCATCGGGATGGGCGTGCTCCCGCTGCAGTTCCCGGCGGGGGCCACGGCGGACAGCCTGGGACTGGACGGCACCGAGACGTTCGAGATCACCGGGATCGCGGCGCTCAACGACGGCAGCACGCCGTCCACGGTCGCGGTCCGGGCGGCGAAGGCCGACGGCTCGGTGGTGGCGTTCGACGCGGTGGTGCGCATCGACACCCCCGGCGAGGCGGACTACTACCGCAACGGCGGCATCCTGCAGTACGTGCTGCGGCAGGTGGCCGGCGTCGCCTGAGCGCACGCCGCCGCAAGGTGGGGCGCTCTCGCGACATGATCCCGGTATGGGACGCCGGGGCACGGGACTCGTCGGGCTGGTGGTCGGTGCGCTGGCGCTCGGCGCCTGCACGGGAGGCGGCGGAGGCGGCACGGTGACGATCCCGCCCGGCGGGGACCGGTCGGCCCACGGGCTGCAGGTCGGCACCGGCTCGCGGGTCGAGGTGTCGCTGGAGCAGGTGGGCGCGGCCGATGCCGTCGTCGCCGCAACGTGGCGCGCCGGGTTCGCCGCGCTCGCCGCGTCCGACGAGCCGGGTGGGGCGGTGGTGTCGCCCGCCTCCCTCGTCGTCGCGCTCGCCATGCTCGCCGAGGGCGCCGGCGGCGTCAGCGCCGCGACGTTCGACCAGGTGCTCGGCGCCTCCGGTGACGCACGGACCGATGCGGTGAACGCGCTGAGCGCCGCGCTGGCGCGCTGGGAGGGCGACCCGTCGCTCGTCGCCGCGAAGCACCCGCCGGAGACGCCGATGGTGCACCTGGCCAACCAGGTGGTGGTGGACGACGACCAGACGATCGCCGAGCCCTACCTCGACCGGCTCGTCACCGGCTACGGCGCGGGGGTGCTGGTCACCGACCTCTCGTCGGGCGCGGGCAAGAAGGACCTGGACGCCTGGGTGGCGAAGAACACCGGCGGGCTGGTCGAGGAGTCGGCGATCCAGCCGGCGAGCGACCTGGTGCTGGTGCTGCAGAACGCGATCGCGCTCGCCGCGCGGTGGAGCACGCAGTTCGAGGCGAACCTGACGTACGACGCGCCGTTCACGCTGCCCGACGGCGACCGGGTGGACGTGCCGACCATGCACCAGAACTCCTGGTACGCCTACGCCGAGCTCGACGGCTGGCGCGCGCTACGGCTGGAGTACGCGCCGTCGTCGGCCGATGCCGGTAACCCCGCCGCCGGGCTGCACGCCGACGTGATGCTCCCGCCCGAGGGCTCGTCGGCCGCCGCGGACCCCGCGACGGCGGACCCGGCGACCGTCGCCGCGCTCACCGCGGCCCTCGACGCCGCCGAGCCCGGCACGGACGCCGACCTGGCGCTCCCGAAGCTCGACATGACCACGAAGGTGAACCTGCTGGCGTCGCTGCAGGCGATGGGCCTGGGCCACCTGCTCACGCCGGAGACCGCGGGACTGGACGGCCTGCTCGTCGACCCGCCCGGGCCGCCGTACGTCGGCCAGGCGTGGCAGCAGGCGGTGCTCCAGGTGGACGAGGAGGGGACGCGTGCCGCCGCCGTGACCGAGCTGGGGATGATGGCCGGCTCGGCGCGCGTCGAGCAGCCGATCCAGTTCGTCGTCGACCGGCCGTACCTGTTCGTCGTCGGCGACTCCGACACCGGCTGGCCGCTGTTCCTGGCCTCGGTGCTCGACCCGCGTTGGTGACCTCAGGGTTTCCCCTGACGTTCACCTGATCCGCGACGTTTCGCCTGGACGCCGGCCCGAGTCCGGGCGAGGGTGGTCGCCGTGAGCCCCTCCGCACCCGCGCTGTCGCTGCGCGAGGTCCGCAAGGTCTACTCCGCCGCGACGCACCCGGTGGTGGCGGTCGACGGCATCGACGTCGCGGTCGACGCCGGCGAGATCGTCGCCTTCCTCGGACCCAACGGCGCCGGCAAGACGACGACCCTCGACATGTGCCTCGGCCTGGTCCCGCCGACCGCGGGGGCCGTCGAGGTGTTCGGCCAGGCGCCGCGGGCGGCGGTGGTCGCCGGCCGGGTGTCGGCGGTGCTGCAGTCCGGCGGCCTGCTGCGCGACCTGACGGTGGGGGAGACGGTGCGCGCGATCGCGGCGCTGCACGGCGTCCCCGAGCGCGCTGCGGTCGTCATGGAGCGCGCCGGGGTGGCGGACCTGGCGCGGCGCAAGGTCCAGTCGTGCTCCGGCGGCGAGCAGCAGCGGCTGCGGTTCGCCCTCGCGCTGCTGCCGGATCCGGCACTGCTGGTGCTCGACGAACCGACGGCCGGGATGGACGTCGCCGCCCGGCGCTCGTTCTGGGAGACGATGCACGACGAGACGCGCGAGGGTCGCACGGTGGTGTTCGCGACGCACTACCTCGAGGAGGCGCAGGCGTTCGCGCCGCGCACGGTGCTCATCGACCACGGCCGGATCCTCGCCGACGGGCCGACCGCGCAGCTGCGCGGGCTGGTCGGCGACCGGACCGTCGTCGCGACCGTGCCGGGTGCCGACGGCGTCGTCGGGCGACTGCGCGCCGTCCCCGGGGTGCGCGACGTGCTGCGCGAGGGCGACCGGGTGACCGTGACGGGGACGGCGCGCAGTCGCCCGACGACGCCGTCGGCACCCGGCAC
>CAZFTZ010000218.1:0-4625 GCA_964521875.1 uncultured Cellulomonas sp.
CACGGTCGCCGCGCGGGAGAAGGCGGCGCAGGTCGTCGCGGACGCGCAGGCCGAGGCCGAGCGGCTGCGCCGGGAGGCGGACGACTACTGCGACCGGCGCCTGGCGGACTTCGAGATCGACCTCGGCAAGGTGCTGGCACAGGTGCAGGCAGGCCGGGCCAAGCTGGCGGGCCGCCTCGGCCTCGACGACGCCTGAGGTCTGCGCCACGGCCGGGTTTGGGAGCGGCGGAGCCGTGTCGTAGACTCGTCGGCTGGTCCAGCCGGTGGTGGCATGGGCCGAGCTCGACGAGGGGACACCGCCGTGCAGCGCCCTGGCCACCTCGATCCCCACTCGCCGTTCGTGCTCGACACGCACGAGCTCGGCCGGCGACCGGGATCGACGCGGACGGAGCGGTTCACGGTGGGCGCCCCGGCGGATCTCGGCACCGTCGTCATCGGCATCCCCGAAGGATCCGACCTCGACCTCGACCTGAGGCTCGAGGCGGTGATGGAGGGGGTCCTGGTCACCGGAACCGTCCGAGGCCAGGCGGTCGGGGAGTGCGTGCGCTGCCTGGACGAGGTGACGGAGCCGGTCGACGTCGCGCTGTCCGAGCTGTTCGTCTACCCCGAGCGCGCCGCCGCGGCCGCGGAGGACGGCGACGAGGACGAGGACCTGCACGAGCTCGACGGCGACTTCCTCGACCTCGAGCCCGCGCTGCGGGACGCGGTGGTGCCCATGCTGCCGTTCCAGCCCGTGTGCCGGCCCGACTGCCCGGGTCTGTGCTCCCTGTGCGGAGCCAGGCTGGCGGACGACCCGGGACACTCGCATGAGACGCTTGACCCCCGGTGGGCCGCCCTGAGCGGCCTGCAGGGCACGGACGACGAGACGAAAGAGAGCTAGCCGTGGCTGTTCCGAAGCGCAGGATGTCGCGCGCCAACACCCGTGCGCGCCGGTCGCAGTGGAAGACCACTGCCACGACCCTCAGCACGTGCCCGCGCTGCAAGGCGCCGAAGCAGCCGCACCTGGCCTGCCCGGCGTGCGGTGCGTACGGCGAGCGCACCTACGAGCAGGCGATCAAGAGCGAGCACGAGCACGCGTGACCTCCCGCGGTGATCTCATGAGCACCGCTGTCACCCCGCTCCTCGAGAAGCTCGGCGTCCACCTGGACCCCGAGCTTCTCGTGCTGTCGTTGACCCATCGCAGCTTCGCCCACGAGGCCGGTGGCATCCCCACGAACGAGCGCCTGGAGTTCCTCGGCGACACCGTGCTCGGGCTCGTCGTCACCGAGCGCCTCTATCGCGAGCAGCCGGACCACCCCGAGGGCGACCTGGCGCGGATGCGTGCGGCGACGGTGTCGCAGCGGGCGCTGGCGGGCGTCGCGCGCGAGCTCGACCTCGGCAGCTACGTGCTGCTGGGCAAGGGTGAGCTGGCGACCGGTGGCCGGGACAAGGACTCGATCCTCTCCGACACCCTCGAGGCCGTGTTCGGCGCGGTCTACCTGACGCACGGCCTGGAGGTCGCACGGGGGGTCGTCGACCGGCTCGTCGGACCCACGCTGGAGCGGGCCGCGGACCTGGGGGCCGGGCTGGACTGGAAGACGTCGCTGCAGGAGCTGGTCGCCTCGCTGGGCCTCGGCGTGCCGCAGTACGTCGTCACCGGCGAGGGCCCGGACCACGCGCGGATCTTCACCGCACAGGTCGTCGTGGCCGACGAGGTCCGCGGCACCGGCGCCGGGACGGCGAAGAAGATCGCCGAGCAGGAGGCCGCGGAGGCCGCCTACACCGCGCTCGTCGCGCTCGCACCCCGCGACGACGAGGCGGGGGACGTCGCGGTCCGGCCCGCGGGCGTGCCCGACGAGCCCGGGGCCGACGAGCCGGCGGCCGACGAGGCCGCGACCGGCAGCACCGTCGCCGGCTGACGCCCCGTGCCGGAGCTCCCCGAGGTCGAGACGGTCCGGGCCGGGCTGGCGCGGCGGGTGCTGGGACGCACCGTCGGGGTGGTGCACGTGCGCGGCGCCCGGGTGGTGCGGCGTCACGACGGCGGCGAGGCCGACCTCGTCGGGCGGCTGACCGGGCGCACCTTCACGGCGGCGGTCCGGCGCGGCAAGTTCTGCTGGCTGCTGCTCGACGAGCCCGGCGAGGCCGTCCTGGTGCACCTGGGGATGAGCGGTCAGCTGCTGGTGCGGGCGGCCGACGACCCGACGCCGCCGCACCTGCGCGTGCGGCTCGACCTGGACGACGGCTCGGCGCTGGACTTCGTCGACCAGCGGACGTTCGGCTACCTGGCGGTGCCGGACCTGGTCCCGACGAGCGACGGCGGCCCCGGTGGTGTCGGCTCGGACCTGCCCGCGCTGCCCGCCCCGGTGGCCCACATCGCCCGTGACCTGCTCGACCCGCGGGTCGACCGGCGCCTCCTGGCCGCCGCGTTGCGACGGCGCCGGACCGAGGTCAAGCGTGCACTGCTCGACCAGACCCTGGTGTCCGGCATCGGCAACATCTACGCCGACGAGGCGTTGTGGCGGGCGCGACTGCACGGCGCGCGTCACACGGACGCGCTGCGGCCGGTCGAGGCGTCACGGGTGCTCGACGCTGCCGCGTCGGTGCTGGCGGACGCACTCGCCGCGGGCGGGACGAGCTTCGACGCGCTGTACGTCGACGTCGAGGGCGGCTCCGGCTGGTTCGAGCGCGAGCTCGCGGCGTACGGGCGCGAGGGGCTGCCGTGCCCGCGCTGCGGCACGCCGATCCGCCGCGAGTCCTTCGCCAACCGCTCGTCGTACTCCTGCCCGCGCTGCCAGCCCCGCCCGCGCTGACACCCTCCCCGCGCTTTCCCGAGGTGTGTGGGGTGGTTCACCCCCCAAACCTCAGGAATCCGACCGCCGGAGGGACCGGCGGTCGGCCGTGGTGGCCCAGAGGGTTCAGCGGGCGACGAGGTTGCGCAGCGGCTGACCGGCGAGCAGGCGGGCGACGTTGTCGGCGACCAGGTCGCCGGCTCCGATCGGGCGACCGCCGGCACCGTGCGGGCTGACGATCACGTCCGGCTCGTCCCATAGTGGGGAGTCCGCCGGCAGGGGCTCGGTGGCGAACACGTCGAGCGCGGCACCGCCGAGGTGGCCGGAGTGCAGCGCATCGATCAGGGCCGCCTCGTCCAGAGTGGAGCCGCGGCCGACGTTGACGACGTAGGCGCCCTGCCGCAGGGCCGCGAGGACGGCCGCGCCGATCGCACCGGCGGTCGCCGGCGTCGCGGGCAGCACACCGACGAGCACGTCGGTGCCGGGGAGCAGCGCCGGGAGCTCGTCGGGCCCCGCGACCAGGAAGCCGCCGCGCTCGCCCGCGCGGGTCGCGACCCCGGTGACGTGTGCGCCGAGGGTGGCCAGCAGGTTCGCCAACCGGGTGCCGATCGACCCGAAGCCCCAGATCGTGACGCGCGCGTCCAGCAACGTCGTGACCGGGCCGTCCGGGTGCAGCGGCTGCGCACCGCCCAGCTCGGCGGCCCAACGGTGCTCCTGCTGCGCGCGGCGCATCGCCGGGATGCGCCGCACCAGCGCCAACGTCAGGGCGAGCGCGTGCTCGGCGACCGGCCCGTCGTGCAGACCGCGGCCCGAGGCGACCAGCACGTCCGGCGCGAAGCCCGCCCGCAGCACGGCGTCGGGACCGGCGGCGAGCGTCTGCACCAGCCGCAGCTTGGGCAGGGCGGTGAGCGAGGTCAGGGTGCGCCAGTCCAGGGTCCAGACGACGAGCACCTCGGCCTCGTCGGCCCCCGCGGGGAGCGGGTCGCCCGGGTGGTAGCGCAGCGCGCGGGCGCCGGCGGGAAGAACGGGGTCGTCGTCGATCGTGTCGGGGAGAAGCACCGTGGTCACGTATCGCTACGATGCCACGGTGACTGCCGCCGTCGCGGGCGCTGACCGCCTCAAGCCCATCTCCGTGATGATCGTCGACGACCACGAGGTCGTCCGGCGTGGCATCGCCGAGGTCGTCGAGCGCACGGACGGCATGACCGTCGTCGCCGAGGCCGGCTCCGTCGCCGACGGCGTGCGCCGCGCCACGCTGGTGCGCCCCCAGGTGCTGCTCGTCGACCTGCAGCTTCCCGACGGCACCGGCATCGACCTGATGCGCTCCGTGCACGAGACGCTGCCCTCCGCGAAGGCGATCGTCCTGACGAGCTTCGACGACGACGACGCGGTCGCCGCCGCCCTGGACGCCGGCGCCGCCGCCTACCTGCTGAAGTCCGTGCGCGGCGCCGAGATCACCGACGTCATCCGCGCCGTCGCCGCCGGCCGCACGCTGCTCGACGAGCGGACCGTCACCCGCCGCCGCGCCGGCCACGAGGACCCGACCGAGAACCTCACCCCGAGCGAGCTGCGCGTGCTCGACCTCATCGGCGAGGGCCTGTCCAACCGGCAGATCGCCGACCGGCTCGGCGTCGCGGAGAAGACGATCAAGAACCACATCACGTCGCTGCTGGCGAAGATGGGGCTGCAGCGGCGCACGCAGGTGGCGGCGTGGGTGGCGGCGCGCAAGCACAGCGGGTGGCGGGCCGAGCCCGGCCACTGAGCCGACGACACGGGAACGCCCCAGGGAGTCCCCGGGGCGTTCGTCGTTCAGGCCGCCAGTTCGGCTGGTCGCTCGGCTCGTCGCTCAGGAGAGCG
>CAZFTZ010000219.1:0-3734 GCA_964521875.1 uncultured Cellulomonas sp.
ATCCAGGGTCTGCGGATCGCGCTGGCTCTGCTCGCGATGGGGGTGATCGTCACGATGCCGCTGGTAGTCGGCGAACGACGAACCCTCGACAGCCTGCCGGCGACGCTGCTCGCCGTCGAACTGGCCCTGGGCGCCACGCTCGACCGCTACCCCGACTCCCACGTCGCCGTGCTCGTCGCGCACGCGGTGGTGGCGGTGCTGATCGTGTGGGCGCTGACGATCAGGGCCTTCTATGCGCGCCAGGTCGACTCGAGTCGCGCAGCCTCGTAGATCGCCTCGACAAGGGCCGGAGTCAGGACCTTGGGGCCTGCGACCAGCCATTCACCAAGCCAGCTGCTGGGGATCACGCCGACGTCCTTCGGCTGCGCCTTCGGTGTGAAACGCGCCATGCCGGTCGGCACGACGACGCCGGACACCGTGATCTTGAAGCCGCATGCCCTCGACAGCAGTCCGCTAGCCCGGCGCGCTTCCGCTCTCGCCTTGCGGACGTAGGGGTACTTGGTGCCGTTGACCATCACCGTCTCGTAGTAGACGAAGACGTTCGCGCCCGGGTGGTGCTTCGTGTTGAGCGTGTAGACCCCAGCCGGCCCGATCATGAGGTGGTCGATGTCGGCCCGCCCGTCACCCACGGGAATCGAGTGCAGCACTCGCCACCGCGCGTCCCGGCGAACCATGTCTGCGAGCCAGTCGGCGACGATCTCCTCACCCTGGGCGCCCACGCGCCACGGGCGTGCCTCCTGTTCGAGGCGCGAGATCTCGATGTTGGTACGCCCTATCTCGCCGCGTATCGCCTGCCGCTCGCCGCGAAGCTGCGCGTTCCGGTCGGCGAGCTCTTGCCGCTCCGGCGTCAGCCGTCCTGTGAAGAACGATCGAATCGCCTGGACCATCCCTTGCCTGCGACGCATCTGCCGGTCTTCGTCTCGCAGAGCACGCTCTTGGTCTGCGAGCACATCATCCCGCCGGCGCAGATCTTCTTGCTGTGTCTCGATCGCCTCCTCCCGCTCGCGCACCTCCCACTCACGACTTCGCGGGCCGGAGCCTGGCAGCTGCGTCGCGAGGTCGAGAGGAGCGCGGTGCCGTGCGCGGTGGGCGGCCCCGGCATCCCGCGCCGAGACCGTCAACCGGTCAGTGCCAGATGTCGCGGAGAGCCCCGCCCGTTCGCGCCACTGCGTCACCGTGGAGTCCATGAGACGCGTGCGACCGGGATCGGCATAGTGCGTCTCGCCGGTCACGAGGTCGTGCCAGCCGAGGCTCGAGCCATCGCGAGCGACGACGTAGAGGCGGTCTTTCCCGTACCGCCGCCAACGTCGCGCCACCGCCTCTGTCACCGCTGTCACTTCCCCTGCGGCTGCTCGGATCGCGACGTTGAGACCATTCGTGCTCGCGTGTGACGCCCCGGTGCGAGCGCCGCGACGACGCGGTCGAATTCGGGGATCCGCCGACCCGAGATGCCGCGGAGACGCGCGACGAGATCCTCGCCACGAACGACGCCGATGTCGCCGACCTGCCGACCACCGTTCTCGACGTCGCCCCACCAGACGACGACGGCCTGCACCCACAGGGTCACTCCCGTGCGCGCCTCGACGATCTTCTTGAGATCGATCGCTTCTCTGCGAACTCGTCCGACGATGCCGTCCACCCGCAGGACCAAGTCAGGATCGAAGCGACTTCGCCCGACGAGCAGGCCTCGTTCGTCGAGCTCGAGGCGGTAGGTCGACCACTTGGAGTTGAGACAGAAGATGCCGTTGGGCCCGAGAACCACATGATCGAAGTTGCCGTGGCCATTGCCAAGGTCGTGGAGAACGATCCACCCTTCGCGCTCCAGCACCACAAGTTGCTGCGCGGTCCGCTCCTCGCCCCAGGCTCCTTCCTCCCAGTGACCGATCGCCGTGGGTGGAGACGACCGGACCGCGATGATCCCGATGACCAAGGCGCCCGCGACAAACCCCACCCACCACCGCTGGTCGCCGGGGATGACGGTCGCGAGCGCGCAGGCCGCGCCGTAGATGGCGAGTGCGCCTGCGACCACGACGAGCCAGAGCTTCCGGTTCCGACGGAGCCACTCTCGGCGAAGCCTTTCGTACTGGCGCCGCGCCCTGGCGCCTGCCCGTCGACGGTTGCGGCGGCGCGCCAGCCACGCACCCATCGTCATGGCCACACCACGGGATCGGCACACACGCGGCTCGGCGTGAGGTTGTTGATGTCGGCCACGCTCGCGTCGATGCTCGTCACGTGCGCAGACGGGGCGACCGAAGAGCACCGGCAGACGCCCACAGTCGCCGCGGACGAATGACCGGACCCGTGGCGTGCTCCCGACACTGCCCCTCTCCGACCACCTGGAGATGACTCCGGGGGCCCCGTCTCCGGTCCCGAGCTCAGCACAACGGCCTCCACCCCGGCAAGGGACCACCCGTGCGGCACGTCACTGCGCACCGAACGGCGCCTTCTTCAGGACGTCGGCCGCCTCGACCTGCTCACCGCTCACCAGTTGCGCCTCGGCCTCGTCGATCCTGTCTTGCAGGGCCACCGCGAGACCGGGCAGCGAAGTCGTGAGCGTCGCCCAGGTGATCGCCCTGTCGACGTCGTCGTAGCGATGGATCAGCAGGTTGCGGTTGCTCACCACAGCTGACCATGTGATGCCCGCGGGTGCCGCGACGCCCCAGCGGTCCAGCCTGTTGGCCGCCTCACCGATCTTCATCATCAGCGCGTCGCCCGCCTCCTGGAGTATCCGATCCCCGCGGTAGGCGCTCTCTCCTCGGGCCACGATCGTGGCCGCCCAGTCGAGCCATTCGCGCAGGTGGAGATACTCCTTCGCGATATGCGCCGGGATCACAACGGCACCGCGTCGCGCAGCACGTCGTCGTCGATCCCGGACTTCAGGCCGCCGTAGCTGACGACGTCGACCGCCCGTCCGAGCACCGCGGCGAGGATCTCCTCGAGTCGCGAGACGTCCTGCAAGGTGACGCCGCTCCTCGGCCGGACGAGGAGGTCGACGTCCGAGTCGCCTCGTGACTGCCTGCGCGCCACCGATCCGAAGACGGCCACATCAGTGAAGCCCAGATCGGCCGCGACGTTCTTGATCACGGGGGCGCCGGCTTCGACCAAGAGCTCAGCCGACGGGGGTTGCCCATCGATCTCGATCGCATGACCGGCTGCGATCTGCTGGCTGACGGCCGGCTGGCTGATCCCGAGCTCCTCGGCGATCCCACGCTGGGTGCAGCCCGTTGCGACCATCGCTCGCAAGGCGAGCACGCGCCGCACCCGGGCCATCTGCTCGCGGTGACGGGCGGCGCGATACTCGTCCACCAGTGACATAAGGCAACCTTATACGAGTTCTCGAGCGGGGTCGACGTCGACCACGGACCTCGCACGGCACCCGGCCGGCGCGCTTGCGGACGCGAGCGTGCGGCCTCGCCGCAGAAGCTCGCCTTCCCAGCGCACTCCGCCGACCGGCTCAGGCCACAACCCAGGCACCACGATCGACACGGTCGGCGTCCGGACGAACCGGCCTACACCTTTGGGTGCAGCAGCCTGAACCGCTCGCACACCACGAGCACGTCCTCGGAGAACTCCATCCCCGCAGGCATCGTCCGCCGCCAGTAGCGCTCGTGCTCCGCACGCCACGTCGCCAGCGACCGGTCGCCCTCCCCCTCGAGCCACGCGTGCTCGGCGGTCACGGCCGAGAACGGGACCACGTCGACCTTCGTCGTGCGCAGCAGGGCCCGCGGAGCGCC
>CAZFTZ010000220.1:0-14013 GCA_964521875.1 uncultured Cellulomonas sp.
CGGCGGCCCACGGGCCGCCGGGTGACAGGGTCCCCTGCCGTGCGAGGGCGGGAGGGGACCCTGTCGTCGGGCGGGTCATGCCGGACGGCGTGACCTACAGCGTGGTGTCGACGACGTAGCCGGTCCCGGTGCCGCCGGCGAGCTCGTCGGCGAGGTTCTGCACGAAGCTCGCGAACGTGGTGGAGTCGCTGGTCCCTCCCAGGGCGCTGACCAGGTCGGCGAAGCTCTGCTCGAGGTCGGAGAGCGTGGAGTCGGTCCCGGTCGTGTCGTCCGTGGCAGTGGTCGAGGCGGCCGACGCGTCGGAGTCGGTCTCGGACGCCGCGGGCGGCTGCGGCCCGGCACCCGGTCCCCCCGGGCCTCCCGGGCCACCGGGTCCGCCCGGACCACCGGGGTGCCCGCCGTCGTGCTCCTTCGACTGGACGGCTGCGGCGAGCTTCTGGAGGAAGTCGGCGAGCGCGTCCGCGACGCTGGACGTCGAGCTGGTGGTGGACGCGTCCGACGAGGAGTCGGCCGAGGCGGTCGCGGTGGACGCATCGGTGACGCCCGCGTCGGAGAGGGCCTGGAGCAGGGCCTTCGACAGCAGGCTCTCCAGCGAGGACGACGAGGACGACGAAGAGCCGGTGCCGGACGTCGTGCTCGTCGCGGTGGTGCTCGACGTGCGGTCGAGGGCGAGGATCTGGGCGAGCGACGACGTGTCGCCGACGGCGCTGATGGACATGGTGCGGTCCTTCCGGACGGGGAGGCTCGTCAGGCGGCGAGCACGCCCCGCAGTTCGGGCCCGCGCGGACCGTCCGGAGGCTTTCTGACCGGATTCACAGGCTCGCCGCCGAACTCACAGGTCCGCCTCAGGTCCGGGTGACGGCACCGGCCGACGTCAGCCGCGCATCGCGACGCCCTCGCGCCAGTAGCCCATGAACGCGACCTGGCTGCGGTCGACGCCGAGGTCCCTCACCAGGTGGCGCCGCAGTGTGGTGACGACGCGGCTCTCGCCGGCGATCCACGCGTACAGGCCGGGGATGCCAGGTCCCGCCACCAGCGGCTCGCCGGAGCCGGAGTAGCCCGGGGTCTCCCAGACCTCGTCGGCCACCGGCTCGTCGTACCCGCGCGCAGCGCTCCCGTTCGCGGCCCGCCCGCCCAGGTGCCCGACGACCGCGGGAACCAGCCGTGCCCCGACCGCCTCACCGGCACGCGGCAGCCACGTCACGGCCACCCCGGCGGGCGCGGTGACGGGTAGCACGTCCGCGGGGTGCGGCACCTCGAGGAACGCCGCGCCGAGGGTGTGCGCCGGCAGGTCGGCGAGGATGCGGCAGATCGCCGGGACCGCGGTCTCGTCGCCGGAGAGCAGCACCCGCTCGGCGCCGTCGCACCGGAACTCGATGCCGCTGGGCGGCGTGCCGCGCCGCGGTCCGACGACGAGCACCCGGTCGCCCACCGCCGCGGTGGCTGCCCAGCTCGAGGCCGGCCCGGTGGCGCCGGGAGCCAGGTGGAGCACGAAGTCGACGACGAGCCGCGTGCCGGAGCCGCGGCCACGGACGTCGCGCACGGAGTAGGTGCGCATCGCGCCGCGCTCCTCGTCGGGCAGGTCGAGCCAGGCGTCGAACCAGTCGCCGCCGGCCGACGTCAGGTCCGGCAGCCGGCCGGACGCGCCGGGGAAGACCACCTTGATGCGCTGGTCGTACAGCGGGCCGTCCGTGCCGAAGTCGGCGAGCTCCGGCGCGCCCAGCTCGATGCGCACGAACGTGGGGCAGAGGCGCTCGACCGCGGTGACGGTCACGGCGGTGACGAGGAACGGTGCGTCGGGCACGGGCAGCAGACTAACTTAGGTAAGGCTTACCTCAGGCCAGATGGTCGTCGCCTGCCGTCCTCAGACGAGGCGGGAGAGCAGCTCGTCCGCCGCCACGCGCGGCCCGGTGAAGAACGGCACCTCCAGCAGCACGTGCCGGCGGGCGCCGGTCGCGCGCAGGTCGCGGACCAGGTCGACGATGCGCACCAGGTCGTCGGCCTCGAACGCGAGCAGCCACTCGTAGTCGCCGAGCCCGAACGCCGAGGTCGTGTTGGCGAGCACGTCGCCGTAGTCCCGCGCGGCGGCGCCGTGCTCGCGCAGCAGCTCGCGGCGCTCGTCGTCGGCCAGCAGGTACCACTCGCGGCTGCGGACGAAGGGGTAGACGCAGACGTAGCCGCGCGGGGCGTCGCCGGCGAGGAAGCCGGGGACGTGGCCGCGGTTGAACTCGGCGGCGCGGTGCACGCCCATCGCGGACCAGACGGGGGTCAGCCCGGTCGACTCGACGACGGCGCGGTACGCCTGCTGCAACGTCTCGGGGCGGGCCGACCACCACCAGACGAGCACGTCGGCGTCGGCGCGGAAGCCGGCGACGTCGTACCAGCCGCGGGTGTTGAGGCCGTCGATCCCGGCCAGCCGGTCCAGCACCGGGGCCGGGTCGCCGATGCGGGCGCCGGTGGGCGCGGCGCGGAACGTGGCGAACAGCGTGTAGTTGACCGCTGCGTTCACGGCCTCGGCCACGGCGGAGTGGTCGACGTGGGGTGTGGACACCGTTGCTCCCTCAGTCCTCGGCCCCGGCGAGCACCGGGATCCCGGTGACCTCGCCCTCACGCATCCGGCAGCTTCCCGGCGGGGCGTCGTCCGGGAAGGCTCCGAGCTGCCCGACGACCGCGGGGTTCACCGCCTCGCCGCGCTCGCGGGCCGCGCGCTCCAGCACCAGGTCCACCAGGCCGGCGACGAAACGTGGGTGCGTGCCGGCGGTCGCGGCGCGCACCGCAGTCATGCCGAGCCGTCGCGCGGTCTCCAGAGCCTCCACGTCGAGGTCGAACGCGACCTCCAGGTGGTCGGAGACGAAGCCGATCGGCGCGATCACCACACTGCGGACGCCGTCGGCGGCGAGCTTGGACAGGTGGTCGTTGACATCCGGCTCCAGCCAGGGGACGCGCGGGTCGCCGGAGCGCGAGCAGAACGCGAGCGACGAGTCGAGCGCGACGCCCAGCCGCTGCGCCACGGCGGTGTCGACCGAGCGCCGGACGTCCTGGTGCTGCTCCGCGTAGCCCGGTCCGGTCGCCGCGGAGGCGCGCTGCATCGTCTCCGGGATCGAGTGCGTGACGTACACGACGTGCGCGCCCTCCGGCCCGCCCTCCAGGGCCGTGGCCGCGCGGGCGACGGCGTCGACGTTCGCCGCGACGAAGCCGGGGTCGTTGAAGAATGGTCGCAGCATGTCGATCCGCAGGTCCGGGTCGCCCAGCGCGGCGAGCGCGGCGGCCAGGTGCTCGCGGTACTGCCGGCTGCCGGAGTACGACGCGTAGGCGCTGGTCACCAGCACCAGCACGCGCCGGGCGCCGAACGCGACGGCGTCGCGCAGCGTGTCGACGGTGTACGGGTGCCAGTTGCGGTTGCCCCAGATCACCGGCAGGTCGATGCCGCGGCCGCCGAGCTCGGCCGCAAGCGCGGCGCGCAGCGCGAGGTTGAGCTCGTTGATGGGGCTGCGCCCGCCGAAGCGGTGGTAGTGCTCGGCGACGGCAGCGAGCCGCTCGTCGGGCACACCCTTGCCGTGCACGACGTTGCGCAGGAAGGGCAGCACGTCCTCGGGGCGGTTCGGTCCGCCGAACGAGCAGATCAGCAGGGCGTCGTAGGGATCTGCGCTTAGCATCACGCGGCGACCGTATCATCAGACGAAGGTCCTTCATCAGACGAAGCGACATCCCGACCCGAGGAGAGCTCCGTTGGCCGTCGCCAGCCCGCCCGACGAGCGAGTCGCGGTGCACGCCCGGCCGGCCGTGGCGCTGCGCGGCCCCGCCGTCCTCGGCCTCACGGCCGCGCTGCTCGTCGTCGCGGTCGTCGTCGCGCTCGCGGTCGGCACGGTCCGGCTGTCGCCCGCCGAGGTGCTGCACGCCGTCCTGGACCGCGACGATCCTGCCGGCTTCCAGGCGTCGGCCGTCGTCTGGTCGCTGCGGCTGCCACGGGCGGTGGTCGCCGTGCTCGTCGGCGCTGCGCTGGCGACCGTCGGCACCGTGATGCAGGCCATCCTGCGCAACCCGCTGGCCGACCCCGGCGTCACGGGGGTCTCGGCCGGGGCGGCGGTCGGTGCGGTGGCGGGCATCGTGCTCGGACTGGCCGGGTCGCTCAGCTGGGGTGTGCCGCTGGCGGCGTTCGCCGGGGCGGCCGGCGCCGCGCTGCTGCTGCAGGCGGTGCTGCAGTCGCGCCGCGACCTCGGCGCGCCGTCGATCATCCTGGTCGGCGTCTCGATCAACGCGCTGGCCGGCGCGGCGATCTCGGTGCTCATCGCCAACGCGCACGACGACGCACTGGCGCGCGGCGCGATGTTCTGGCTGGCCGGCGACCTCGAGCTGCGCGACTGGCACCACGTGGCGCTCGCCGTCGGCCCGGTGCTCGTCGGGCTCGCCGTGCTGCTGGCGCGCACCCGCGCGCTGGACGCCCTCGCGCTCGGCGAGCAGGTGGCGGCGACCTCCGGCGTCGACGTGCACCGCGAACGGCTGGTGCTGCTGCTGGTGTGCTCGCTGGTCACCGGCGCGGCGGTCGCCGTCTCCGGGATCATCGGCTTCGTCGGGCTCGTCGTGCCGCACGCGCTGCGGCTCGTCGTCGGCGGCGCCCACCACCGGCTGCTGCCGCTGTCCGCGGTCGGCGGCGCGCTGTTCCTGGTGCTCGCGGACACGGTGGCGCGCACGGCGTTCAGCCCGGTGGTGGTGCAGACCGGCGTGGTGTGCGCACTGGTCGGCGCGCCGGTGTTCCTGGTGCTGCTGCTGGGGAAGGCGTCCCGGTGAGCGCGCCCGACGACGCCACGCTCGAGCTCGACCGCGTGCAGGCGGTGCGCCGCGGCCGGCCGCTGTCGTCGCCGATCAGCCTGTGCTGCGCGCCGGGCACCGTGCTCGGTGTCGTCGGGCCGAACGGCGCGGGGAAGTCCTCGCTGCTCGGCGCCGTGACGCGCACCGGCATCACGACGACCGGCGTCGTCCGGTACGGCGGTGTCGCCCTGGGCTCCCTCGACGCGCGCCGGCGCGCCCGGACCGTCGCGTTGCTGGCCCAGGACAACCGGGCGCCCGACGAGCTGCTGGCACGCGACGTGGTCCGCGTCGGGGCTCGTGCCGGGCTGCCGGACGGCGGGGGAGTCGAGCAGGCGTGCGAGGCCGCGCTGGCTGCGACCGGCGTCGCCGAGCTGGCCGGCCGGAGGTTCGGCACGCTGTCCGGCGGCGAGCGGCAGCTGGTGCAGCTGGCCCGGGTGCTGGCGCAGGACGCGCCGGTCGTCGTGCTGGACGAGCCGACCTCCGCGCTCGACCTGGCGCACCAGCGCGCCGTCGAGGGCGTGGTGCGGGGGCTTGCCGCGCGCGGCCGGATCGTCCTGGTCGCGCTGCACGACCTGTCGCTGGCGCTCAACGCCTGCACCCGCGTCCTGCTGCTCGACGGCGCCGGCGGCTGGCGCGAGGGCGCGCCGCGCGACGTGCTGCACCCGGAGAACGTGCACGCCGTCTACGGCGTGCGGACCACCGTCCACACCACCCCCGGCGGGCGCGCCTTCCTGGCCCTCGCCGACCACGACCCCGCCCCCGACACCCTGGAGGACCACCGATGAGGACCACTCTGCGGACGCTGACCGCGGCCTTGACCTGCGGCGTCGCCGCCCTGAACCTCGCCGCGTGCGCGGGCGCCACGGGCGGCGCCGACAGCACCCCGACACCGGCGGCCCCGACGACCTCGGCGGCGCCGGCCTTCCCGCGGACCGTCGAGATCCCGGCCGGCACCGCAGGGGCGGCGAGCACGCTCGTCGTGCCCGCGCAGCCCACCCGCATCGCGGCGCTCACCTACGAGACCGCCGAGCTGGTCGCGGCGCTCGGTGAGGCGGACAAGCTGGTCGTCGTGCCGTCCGCGGTGACCAACCCGGCGCTGACGAACCACCTCGACGAGATGAAGGCCGTGCCGAGCACGGTGCCGACCGAGGCCGACACCGACCCGGAGGCGATCATCGCCTTGAAGCCGGACCTGGTGCTGCTGTCCGCGCGGCACGGCCTGGACACCGGCGCGGGCAAGGTGCTCACCGAGGCCGGCATCCCGGTGCTGATGCTGCCGAACACGTGGACCGACGCGGACGACATGGTGCAGGACATCGGCCTCGTCGGGCAGGCGATCGGCGCCGACGACGCCGCTGCCGCACTCGCCGACACCATCACCGCCGGGTTGGCGCCGGCGCCGCAGCCGTCCGGCACCGCGCCGCGCGTGCTGGTGCTGAGCAACCAGGCCGGCATCCCGTTCGTCACCGCGGGCTCGGCGTTCCCGATCGACCTGCTGAGGCTCGCCGGAGCCACCGACGTCAGTGCCGAGCTGGGCATCACGGTCACCGGCAAGATCAGCGCCGAGCAGGTGGTCCAGGCGAACCCGGACGGCATCCTGCTCATCGACATGAACGGGTCCGGGCAGGGGTCGTTCGCGTCGCTGCTGCAGAACCCGGCGGTGTCGGCGCTGCCGGCGGTGGCGGACGGCCACGTGACGCTGGTGCAGGGCCGCCAGGTGCAGGCGCTCGGGCTGGACGCGACGGTCGACGGCCTCGGCGTGCTGCGCACCTGGGTCGCCGGGCTCTGACGCGGTCGGCTCACCCGCGGGCCGCCCGGCGTGGTGGAATCTGACCATCCGTCACCAACCGGGGAGGGTCGATGAGTGAACCGACGGGCAGCGCACTGGCGCGAGCCGTCCTGGCCGACCTGCGCGAGCGGATCGCCTCCGGGCAGTGGCCGGTCGGTGCGCGGATCCCCACCGAGCCGGAGCTCGCCTCGCTGCTCGGCGTCGGCCGGTCGACCGTCCGGGAGGCGGTCCGGTCGCTCGCGACGCTCGGCAGGGGGGAGACGCTCACCGCCCGCGGCCCGTTCGTCCGCTCGTCCGTCCCGGCGCCGGCGGTGCTGCTCGGCGCACTGTCCGGCTACGAGCCCGACGAGATCGTCGGCCTGCGCCGCGCGCTGGACGTCGAGGCGGTCCAGTGCGCGGCGGCGCGGGCGAGCGACGCCGAGGTGGACGGGATGCAGGCGGTGCTCGACGAGCAGATGGCGGCCGCGCGCGCGGACGCCCGGCACGCGACCCCCGGCTGCGCCGAGCTGCACACCCGGATCGCCCGGGCCGCCGGCAACCGGCTGCTCGCCGACCTCGACGCCGTGCTGTCGCACGCGATGGCGGCGAGCGGGCTGGCGCAGCGCATCGCGGAGTCGGCAGACCCGGCGGTGCTGCTCGACGAGCACGACAAGATCCTCGCCGCGGTACGTCGCCGGGACGTCGCCGGGGCGGCGCACCTGATGGCGCTGCACGCCGACGCGTCGCTGCGCCGGCTGGGGCACGTGCCGGCGGTGACGGACCTGACGGCGCTGGTGCAGGCGGCGGCGGCCGCGTCCGTGCCGTCGTCGTCGGCCACCGCGTTGGCGGACGACCGCGACATCGCCTGACGCCCCTCGCCGGGCGGCCCGCGACCTGCGTCCCTACCATCGAGCGGTACCGCAGGTCCCGCCCGGAGGTGCCCGTGGCCAGCATCCGGATCGCGTCGCTCAACGTCGAGAACCTGTTCGAGCGCCCGCGCGCGATGAGCGGCCAGATGCACGAGGAGGGCAACCCGGTCCTCGACGCGCACGCCCGCATCAACGAGCTGTTCCAGGCCGCCAGCTACACGGACGCGGTGAAGATGCAGATCCTCGGCCTGCTCGAGGACCTCGGCCTGCTGCGGTCCGACGAGGCGCGGTACGCCGTGCTGCGCCAGGTGCGCGGCCGGCTCGTCAGGCGGCCCGCGGCGCCCAGGCCGGTCGAGGTGGTGGCAGGCGGGCGCGGCGACTGGATCGGCTGGGTGGACCTGGTGAAGGACCGCGTCGACGAGCTGGCGATGACGCACACCGCCCGGGTGATCGCGGACGTCGGCGCCGACGTCCAGGCCGTGGTCGAGGCGGAGAGCCGCACCGCGCTCAAGCTGTTCAGCGACGCCGGCGTGCGCGACCGGCACGGCCACCCGGTGTACCCGCACGTCATGGTGATCGATGGCAACGACACCCGCGGCATCGACGTCGGGCTGATGACCAAGCAGCCCTACCCGATCGTCGACGTCGTCTCCCACGTCGACGACCTCGACCCGTCGGGCAGGCCGATCTTCAGCCGGGACTGCCCGCAGTACACCGTCGACCTGGGAGGCGGCCACCGGCTGGTGCTGCTGGTCAACCACCTGAAGTCCAAGGGCTACGGCAGCCAGGCCGCCAACGACGCGCTGCGTCGGCGGCAGGCCACCCGCGTCGCCGCGCTCTACCAGCAGCTGCGCGACGAGGGGCAGCAGGACGTCGTCGTGCTGGGCGACCTCAACGACACCCCGGACTCCACGCCGCTGCACCCGCTGGTGGCCGGCACCGACCTGCGCGACGTCACCGAGCACCCGGCGTTCACCAGCGACGGGCGGCCAGGCACGTACGCGAACGGCGCCAAGAGCCAGAAGATCGACTACGTGATGCTCTCGCCGCACCTGTTCGACGCGGTGGCCGGGGGTGCGATCTTCCGCAAGGGCGTGTGGGGCGGCGTCAACGGCACGCTGTTCCCGCACTACGACACGATGACCTCACCGGTGCACGCCGCCTCCGACCACGCGGCGATCTACGCCGACGTCGAGCTGGGCTGAGGCCGGGCCGCGACGCCGCGGATCCCCACCAGGGACAGCAGCCCGCCGACGACGAACAGCGCCGCCGTCACCACCAGCGCGCGGTGGAACGAGCCGACGTCCAGCGCGCCGCCGACGATCACACCCGCCATCGCGACCACCACCAGCCCGGCGACACGGGCCACCGCGTTGTTCACGGCCGAGGCGATGCCGGCGTCGGCCGGCGGCGCGGCGCCCAGCACGGCGGCGGTGAGCGGCGCGACCGTGACCGACAGGCCGAGCCCGAACACCAGCATGCCGGGCAGCACCTGCGTCCAGTAGGACGCGCCCTCGTCGGTGGTGAGCAGCAGCAGGAACCCTCCCGCGGCGATCAGCGGGCCCGCGGTCATGAACAGCCGCGCGCCGTACCGGCCGGCGAGCATCCCGAACCGGGTGGAGAGCGTGAGCATCGCCACCGTTGCGGGCAGCTGCGCCAGCCCGGCGGCGGTCGCCGGGTAGCCGGCCACCTGCTGCAGGAACAGCGTGACGACGAAGCCGCCGAAGCCGAGGGCGCCGTAGATCGCCGCGGTCGCGGCGTTGCCCCACGCGAAGTTGCGCGCCGCGAACAGGCCGAGCGGCAGCATCGGGTCCGGGGAGCGGCGCTCCGCGACCAGGAACGCCGCCAGGCACGCCAGCCCGAGCACCAGCGGGAGCCATGCTCTGTCCCAGCCCAGCCGCGAGCTCTCGATGAGGGCGGTCACCGTCCCGCCGAGCCCGAGCGCGGCCAGCACCGCACCGCGCACGTCGACGCGGCGGCCGGTGCGGATCACGCCGCCGGGAACCCCGCGCAGCAGCACGAGCGTCACCGCCGCGACCGGCACCGTCAGCCAGAACACCCAGCGCCACGACAGCGTGTCCACCAGCACGCCGCCGACGAACGGGCCGATCAGCCCCGCCAGGCCGGTCCACGCGGTCCACCGCCCGATCGCCCTGCCCTGGGCCTCGCCGTCGAAGGCCGAGACGATCATCGCCAGCGAGCTGGGCACGAGCAGCGCCCCCGCGACCCTGCACCGCGCGGGCGCCGACCAGGAACGCCCCGGTGGGAGCCAGCGCGCATGCGGCCGACGCCAGCGCGAAGCCCGCCAGGCCCGCCGCGAGCACCCGCCGGCGCCCGTGCACGTCCGAGAGCGACCCGGCGACGAGGATGAGCGCCCCGAGCGTCACCAGGTACGCGTCCACCACCCACTGCTGCAGCGTCAGCGCCTGCGCTTCGCCGCCGCCCAGGTCCCGCCCGATCGCCGGCAGCGCGACCGTCACCACCGTGGCGTCGAGGAACGCGATGAACGTGGCGAGGATCGCGACGACGAGCACGCGTCGCTGCGGAGCCGTCGCACGGGGGACGGCCGGCGGGCGCGAGCCGGCCCCGGCGCGGTCAGCCCTCGTAGTTCTCCACGACCGTCGCCGGCCGGACCGTGGCCTGCGAGGGGTCGCCCCCGGCGTCCCGCAGCGCCGCACGCTGACGCAGCAGGTCCCAGCACTGGTCGAGCTCCACCTCGAGGGCGCTCAGCCGGGCGTGCTCGTCGTCCGCGGAGATCCGCCCCGCGGCCAGCTGCTCGCGCAACCGCTTCTCCTCGTCGACCAGCGCACCGATGCGGTGCGAGACGTCGTCGTCGCCGGCCATGGGCCACCTGCCTTCGTCGTGCTCCGGGTCACTGCCGCGGTGCGACGCTACCGGCGCCCGCCGACACCCGCCCGGCGAGTTCGAGCAGTTCCGGAGAAGCGGTGGGTCGCCGTGCGTTCGTAGCATCGGGGGTCCGACGAGGGAGGGAACGACATGACCACCACGAAGAGCGTCACCACGTCCGACGCGGGCTTCACCGCGGAGGAGCGGCTGGCGATGAAGGAGCGCGCGGCCGAGCTGCGTGCCGCCAAGCGCGGCGCGAGCGCCGCCGAGGACGAGGCCGCGGTGGTGGCGCGGATCGCCGCGATGGCGGACGCCGACCGGGTGCTCGCCGAGCGGTTCCACGCGATCGTGCGCGAGCACGCGCCGTCGCTCGCGCCGCGCCTGTGGTACGGCATGCCCGCCTACGCGCGGGAGGGCAAGGTGGTCTGCTTCTTCAAGGACGCCGCGAAGTTCCGCAGCCGCTACGCGACGATCGGCTTCGAGGACGCCGCCCGGCTCGACGACGGCTCGCTGTGGCCGACCTCGTACGCCGTCACCGCGCTCACCGCGGCCGACGAGGCGCGGGTCGCCGAGCTGGTCGCCCGGGCCGCGGGAGGTCCCGCCGCCTGACGCACCGGGCGCGCGACGAGCGAGCACCGGCCGCGACGCGGCAGGATGGCGGCGATGCTCGTCGACCTTCTCCTCGCCGTCCTGCTGCTCGCCGCGTTCGTCGGCGGGGTGTCCCGTGGACTGCTCAACACGCTGGGCGGGCTGCTCGGGCTCGTCGTCGGCGGGGCCGCCGCCTTCTGGCTGGTGCCCGTGGTCAACGACGCGCTGCCGTCCTCCGGCTGGCGCGGGCCGGTGGTGATCCTCGTCGCGCTGCTGCTGCCGCTGCTGGGCGCCTCGATCGGCAGCTCGGCCGGGCGCGCACTGCGCCGCGGCGTCGACCGCACGCCGCTGCGACCTCTGGAGCGGCTGCTCGGCGGCGTGGTGAACGTGCTGGTGGCGGCCGTGGCGGCGTCGTTCGTCGGCTCCGCGATCGCGGCGACCGGTGCGCCGGTGATCGCGCCTGCGGTGGCCTCGTCGGCCCTGCTGCGGACGATCGACCGGCTGACGCCCGCGCCGGTGAGCCGCTCGCTGGCGGCGCTGCGCGAGGTGGTGATCGACCAGGGCCTGCCTCAGGTCGACGACCTGTTCCCCGGCCTGACGCCGTCCGTGCCGGACGTCGACCTCGCCGACCCGGCGCTGACGAAGGCGGCGCACTCGGTGGCGCGGATCGCCGGCACCGCCTACGCCTGCGGCACCAGCTCCACCGGGTCCGGCTTCGTCGTCGCGCCCGATCGCGTGGTGACGAACGCGCACGTGGTGGCGGGCGTCGACAAGCCGGTGGTCGAGCTGCCGGGCAAGGCGGCCCGCCAGGGCAGGGTGGTGTACTTCGACCCGGACGACGACCTGGCGCTCATCGCCGTGGACGACCTGGGCGCCGACCCGCTGCCGATCGCACCGACCCTGGCGCCCGACACCGTCGCCGTGGTGCAGGGCTACCCGTACGGCGGCCCGCTGACGTCCGGGGGAGCGAAGGTGCTGGCGGTGCAGACCGCGCCGATGCCGAACGTGTACGGGACCGGGACCACCGACCGCGAGATCTACGCCCTGGCGGCCAAGGTGCGGCCCGGCAACTCCGGCGGTCCGCTGCTCACCACCGACGGGCAGGCCGCGGGCATCGTGTTCGCGCGGTCCGAGAAGGAGCCGGACCTCGGCTTCGCGATGACGACGGCCGAGCTGATGCCGGTGGTGGCACAGGCGTCGGCGCTCGACGCGACCGTCTCGTCGGGCGGCTGCACGGGCTGAGGGAGGATGGGGCTGACACCCCCGATCCTCCCGAGGAGCTCCCGTGCCCGTCTCCGTGCTCGACGCCGTCCCCGCGCTCGTCCTCGTCGACCTGCAGAAGGGCATCGTCGCGGCGCCGACGACGCCGCTGCCCGCGTCGGCGGTGCTGGCCAACGCCGCCGCCCTGGCCGCGGCATTCCGGGAGCGGGGGCTGCCGGTGGTCCTCGTCAACGTCGAGGGCGGCGCGCCCGGGCGAACCGAGCTGCGGCGCGCGTCCCGGCAGCGGCCCGCGGACTGGGCGGAGCTGGCCGACGAGCTCGCGGCGCAGCCGTCCGACGTCCGCGTCACCAAGCACACCTGGGGCGCGTTCCACGGCACCGCGCTGCACGACGAGCTGACCGGCCGCGGCGTCACGCAGGTGGTGCTCGGCGGGATCGCGACCAGCATCGGCGTGGAGACGACGGCGCGAGCCGCGTACGAGCACGGGTACCACGTGGTTCCGGTGACCGACGCGATGACGGACCGCGACGAGGCGATGCACGTCAATGCGGTGGAGCGGGTGTTCCCGCGGCTGGGCGAGACGGCCACGACGAGCGAGGTGCTGGCGCTGCTCGCCGGGCGCGAGTAGGCGGCCGTCGTCGCGGCTGGGGCGAGGCACCCTCGGCCGTGATCGAACCGTTATGTACACTCGCCCGATCCGGATCCGGCACAACCGGCGTTCCGGACGAACGGGGGCACTTCGCTGGAGATCCCAGCCGCACGAACCGATGGGAATGCTGACGGCACGTCCGAACCGGCCCGCGCGAGGCTCGAAGGAGTCCCCATGCGTCCTCCGATCCGCACGACGCTCGCGCTTGCGGCGGCCACGGTTGCCCTGACGGGGGCGCTGGTCGTCGCCGACCGAGGGCAGCCCGCGGCGGCCTTCGTCGGGCCGCAGTTCAAGGTGATGTGCGCCGCGACCGGGATGGCGCCGGACGACCCGATCGTCTTCCCGGGGCAGCCGGGCAAGTCGCACATGCACACGTTCTTCAGCGCACGCAGCGTGAACGCCGGCACCACGACCGCGTCGCTGCTCGGGCTGCCCGAGTCGGCGTGCGGGTCGAACTTCGGCATCGACCGGTCGGCGTACTGGGTGCCGACGCTCTACCAGGACGGCCAGCCGGTCTACAGCCAGGACGCCGGCGTGGTGCAGCTCACCGCGTACTACGAGCGGGCCGGCGGCTCGTCGGGAGCGCTGGTGCAGCAGGCGCTGCCCCAGGGCCTGCGGATGATCGCCGGCGACGTCACCGCGACGACGCCGCAGGACGCCGTCTGGTTCAAGTGCGCGCGGGTGGGGGACAGCGGCAACCAGAGCCAGCTCCGCCAGGACTTCCCGACCTGCGGCAAGAACGAGCACGTCATCCTCGAGCTGCACTTCCCGGACTGCTGGGACGGGGTGAACCTCGACTCGGCGAACCACAAGTCGCACATGGCCTACTCCGGCGGCTCCAACGCCACCTGCCCGGCCGACCACCCGGTCAAGGTGCCGCAGATCGTGTTCGAGGTCTGGTACTACGGCGTCACCGGCTCCGGCCTGTCGTTCTCGTCGGGCGGGCCGTACTCGTTCCACGGCGACGTGTTCTCCGCGTGGGACCCGCGTGCGGCGGCAGGGCTGGTGGACGAGTGCATCAACAAGAACGTCGACTGCACGCCGCTGCGGTTCGACCAGATCTCGATGGCGAGCGTCACGCAGGCCCAGATCGACGCGCAGCTGACGCCGGGGAGGTCGGCGGCCGCGGCGCCGCCGGCCGCATCGGGCTCGGGTTCGGGGTCGTCGGGCGCGACTGCCGACCCCGGCACCGCCGGCCACGACCACGCCGCGGCGACCACGGCCCCGGCTGCCGGTGCCGCGCACGCGGCGGCCACGGGTGC
>CAZFTZ010000221.1:0-2719 GCA_964521875.1 uncultured Cellulomonas sp.
GTCGTTCGAGCCAGTCGGGGCGGTCGTCGAGCACGGCGGTGGTCAGTGCTCGGACGCGTTCGTCGACGAGGTCGTTGATCTGGCCGAGAAGTGCCTGACCGTCGGCGTCGAGTCCGGTCGAGTCCCGCACGGTCGGCACGTCGTGGACGTCGGCCACGTGTCGCTGGAGCCAGTTCTGCGCGGCGACCCGGAGCCGCGCTCCCGGCTCGGCGTGGTTGTCCAGTTCGGCGACGAGTTGGCGTAGGTCTCGCAGCGGCTCGTCGCTGACGAGGGCCGCGCGGTCGAGGGCCGCGTACAGCCGACCAGCGTCCGGCGACTTGGCGATCGCCTCGATAACACCGGGCGCGACGCCGAGCGCTTCGAGCCGGTTGCACCATCGGGCTTCGGCGGCGTCGGCGTACAGGCTGCGTCGGATCGGCTCGAGCCTGCGCAGGGATGTGGCTTCGTCCTGCCGGGCGGCGATGGTCGCAGTGGCGGAGTGCTCGGCGCCGGTGGTGGTCAGGATGGCGGCGAGGATGTCGCGGGCGTCGAGGGCGGCGTGCGGGTCGGGCAGGTCGTCGCAGTCGGTGTCGAGGGTGTCGACGGCGACGTAGACGTGGTTGGCATCGCGCCCGCGGGTCATCGCCACGTACAGGTTCTCCCGGGTCATGCCGGCGTGGGCGAGCACGTGGGCGCGGTCGACGGTGATGCCCTGGGCGCGGTGGGTGGTGGTGGCGTAGGCGAGGTCGACGTTCTCGGCGACGTAAGCGGCTGGCAGGACGACGGCGACGTCGTCGTCGGACCCGGTGGTGCCAACGACGCCGCGGCGGGCCAGGACGGTGTGGGCGGGCATGACGGTCAGGGACCCGTCGGCGCCGATGACCTGCACGTCCCACAGGTCGCCGTTGCGTACGAACCCGCCGGGCCGGGTCAGGCGGCGGTCGTTGAGGCGGGTGACGATCCGATCGCCGACGCCGATCACGACCCTTGCGCGGGTTGTCGTCCCGTCGGGTGCGACGAGTCCGTCCTGGACGCGGTCGTTGTGGGCGCGGGTGTTGAGCGCGGAGACGGTGGCGGCGTCGGGCGCGAGCAGGATCGTCGTGTACCCGGCATCGACGTCCGCCGACCAGGCGGCGTAGGCGTCCTCGAGCATCGACACCCCGGGTCCGGCGTGGATGCGCCCGGCCTCGTCGTACTCGTCGAGCACCCGCGACGACCCTGCGCGCAGACCGGTGGTGGCAGTGGCCTCCCAGGGGTGGGTGAACCGCCACAGGGTGCGCAGCTGGGCGCCGCCGGTGCGGTCGGCGAGCAGCCCGAAGGCGCCGCCGGCGTCCACGGCGGACAGCTGGGCGTGGTCGCCGACCAGCAGCAGCTTGGCGTCAGCGGCCGTCGCCTGGAGGGCCAGGTCGTCCAGGGCGAGCGTCCCGGCCAGCGAGGCCTCGTCGACCACGACGAGCTGGCCCGGGCTCATGGCCCACCGTCGCCGCTCACGCTCCAGCCCGGCCAGCGCGGTGTCGATGGTGCGCAGCCTCGCCAGGTTCCACCGCCCGACGAGCCCCTCGCGCATCGCGGCCAGCTGCGCGGCCACCGCTGTGCGCGTGGCGGCGCCGGGCCCGGTGGACTCGTGCCGCCACTTGGCGGTGTTCTCGCACGCGATGCCGAGCGCTCCGGCAAGGTTCGCCGCAGCGGTCGACGACGGTGCCAGGCCGATGACACTGCCGCGGCCGTGCTCGCGTTCCCAGGCGCGGCGCAGCGCGGCCAGGGTCGTCGTCTTGCCGGATCCGGCCGGTCCGACGAGCAGGTCGACGCGCCGACCAGAGCTGACGACGTGCCGGACCGCGGCCTCCTGGTCGTCGGCGAGCCGCCGGTCGGTGCCGGGCAGCGTGACGGTCTCGTCGAGCACCCGAGCGCTGGGGGCGGTGGTGTCGGATGCGGCGGCGAGCAGGCGCTGCTCGGCGTCGAGGATGACCTGGTCGGTCCAGGTGTGCTCGTCGGGCCGATCGAACACCGAGCCGCCGTCGGGGCGCGCATAGCGGCCCGTCGCGGTGAACATCTCGGGGGCTTCCAGGCTGACGCATCGGGCCAGGACGGCATCGGTGACCTTGTCGAGGATCGCCAGTCGGTCGGCCGGGGTGGCGGCGATCAGTCCCTTGGTCAGACGGGTGGTCTCGGCCAGCACGTTCCAGCGGGTCCAGGTGGCGCGCCGCTCCCGCACCCCGACCAGCGTGCGGTCCGCGAGGGTGTCGATGACGGCCTCGGGCACGTCGCCGGCGCGTAGCGGGTGCGTCCGGCTGCCGCGCAGCACCTGGGCTGTCAGCTCCTCGGGGGTCCGCCCCGTGGCTTGCTGGGCGCGGTGCCGCCATCGGGTCAGCAGGTCGCGCAGCGGCTGGATCTTCTTCGCGGGGCGGGTGGCGCGGGTGACCTGCTGACGCAGCCTGGTGATCTCGATGCGGTTGGGTCCGCGCCCGTGTGTCGCCATGAAGTTCGTGACCTGCGCTGTCATCGCTTCGTCTATCTGGCCGGAGCGCTGGGAGAACACGGCCAGCAACTCGTCGTCGATCCCGGCGAGCTCGAACGCGGGAGAGCGGCGGGCACCACGACCGCGCCACCCCCAGATGACCGGCAGACGCCTGGCGACCTCGTCGACTAGGAACGCCTCGTAGACCTCCGAGACAGCCACCACCGCGTGATGCAGCGCCCGGGAGTCCACCGACCGCCACGCCCCGTCGAGGCCCTGGAC
>CAZFTZ010000222.1:0-8700 GCA_964521875.1 uncultured Cellulomonas sp.
CGGCCGCCCAGCAGCAGCTCGCCGACTACCAGTCCCGCGTGTCCAAGGCCGCCGGACAGGTCGCCACCGCGCTGGCGAGCTGCATCGACGGGCAGCAGCGGCTCATCACGTACCTCGAGGACGCGGCGGCGTGGAACCCCGACTCGCTCGCCGCCTTCCGGCAGCAGGTCGACGACTACTGCGACAGCGCGCGCGACGCCAACCAGGCGCTGCAGGCGGAGCTCGGCCAGTGAGCCGTCGCCACCGGGTGGCGGGCGCGCTCGTCGTCGTGCTCCTGGCCGGCTGCGCCGAGCTGCCGCAGATGCCGCCACCGGTGCCGACAGAAGTCGTGCCGACGATCCAGCCGACGCCGACGATCTCCGCCGGCGACACCCGGCTGTCCCCCGACGGGTTCGACGCGGTGCGCCGCATGGCGGTGCGGATCCGCAACGTCGGCTGCGGCGAGGTGTCCACCGGGTCCGGGTTCGCGCTGACCGCCACGACGCTCGTCACCAACAAGCACGTCGTCGCGGACTCCGCCCAGCTCCAGGTGTCCACCTACGACGGTCACGACGTCGACGTCACCGCGGCGAGCACCGCCGGCCTCGCCGACCTCGCGCTCGTCCGCACCGCCGAGGACCTGCCGTCGGCGCCCCGGCTGGCGGACACCGACCCCGTGACGGGCGACCCCGTGACGATCGTCGGCTACCCGTTGGGCGGCCAGCTCACCGTGACGGACGGCCGCGTGATCGGCACGACGACCGACCCGCTGAACTCCAACCTCGGCGAGGTGCTGGTCACCGACGCCCGGGTCGAGCCGGGGTCGTCGGGCTCGGCCGCCCTCGACGCGGACGGGCACGTCATCGGGGTCGTCTACGCGAAGAACGACGCCGGCTACTCCTTCCTGGTGCCGGTGAGCACACTCCGGTCCATGCTGGACGACGAGTCGTCGTTCACCCCCGCGCCCACCTGCGCGGGCTGAGCCGGGCAGGTCACAGGGAGGGCTCATGGCGGAGCAGCAGCAGTTCGACCCGGCGACGCTCACCCGGGCGGCGCAGGACACGTTCACGGTGCGGCGGGTGTTCGGCGAGGCGTACGAGCGCGACGGCGTGCTGGTCATCCCGGTGGCACGCGTCATGGGCGGCGTCGGCGCCGGGTCCGGCGGCGGCGAGGGCACCGGCATCCCCGGTTGGGTGCGGCGCGGAGCGCGGGTGGCCGACGAGCCCGCGACGACCCCGGCCGACGAGACCGGGACGGCCCACGGCCAGGGGCACGGCGGTGGCGGCGGCTACGCCGCCGAGGTCAAGCCGCTCGGCGTCTACGTCGTCGACGCGACCGGCGCCCGGTGGGAGCCTGCGGTCGACGTCAACCGCATCGTGCTCGGCGTGCAGATCGTCGCCGGCGTGGTGCTGTCGATCGGGCTGGTCGCGAAGGCGTTCCACCGCCGCTGACGGCTCAGCTCGCGGTGCGCAGCCGCAGCTCGATCGAGTCGACGCGCTCCGCGACGACGGCGTCCGCAGCCAGCGCCTCGTTGACACGCGCGACGACGGCGTCGAGCGCCGCCCGGTCCAGCCCGGGCCGGAGCGCCAGCTCGATCGCCACCTCCGCCTGCTCCCCCGGCACCAGCCGGCAGCCGGCGACCTCGTCGATGCCGCCCAGGGTCGCCGCGACCGCGGCCGTGACCTCGTCGTCCACCGCACCGTCGGCGACCGCGGGCCGCCAGGTGCGGCCGTCCGCCAGCGCGAGCACCGCCGGACGCGGCAGCCGCACCGTCACCGGTCCGGCCGGGTCGAGCACCAGCAGCGGCCAGTTCTCGGCGACCGCGCCGTGCGCCGCCTGCGCGACCGGCGTCGGCACCGGCCGGGCGTCCGACCGCCAGGCCGCCAGCGCGGTGACCGAGGTGAAGACCGGCATCGCCGTCCGCCCGTCGTCCGTGCCGAAGCCGATCACCGAGGCCTGGCCCGTGACCCCCACCGCCTCCTGCTCCGGGGTGATCTCGCGGCCGTGCGGCAGGATCGCCACCAGCACCCGGGTGCCGGCGAGCGCCGCGAGCACGTCGGCGACGCTCGCCCGGCCGGCGGCGTGCTCGGCCAGCACCGCGGCCAGCGCGGGGTCGGCGGAGCCGTCGTCGGCGGCGTAGGGCGAGCTCGTCGGCAGCACTCGCCCGGCCGGGCCGGGGCGAGGCGGCTCGCTCACGGCCGTCCCGCGACGTCGAGGGCCTGCGGCAGCGTGAACGCGCCGGCGTACAGCGCCTTGCCGACGATCGCGCCCTCCACCCCGACGTCCACCAGGGTCCGCAGCGCGACCAGGTCGTCCAGGCTCGACACCCCGCCGGAGGCCACCACGGCGGCCGGGGTGGCGGCGCACACCTCACGCAGCAGGTCGAGGTTGGGGCCGCGCAGCGTGCCGTCCTTGGTGACGTCGGTGACGACGTAGCGCGCGCAGCCCGCCTCGTCGAGGCGCGCCAGCACCTGCCACAGGTCGCCACCGTCGCGGGTCCAGCCACGCGCCGCCAGCGTGCGGCCGCGCACGTCGAGGCCGACCGCCACCCGCTCGCCGTGCGCCGCGATCGCGCCCGCGGTCCACCCCGGGTCCTCGAGCGCGGCGGTGCCGAGGTTCACCCGGGTGGCGCCGGTGGCCAGCGCCCGGTCCAGGGTCGCGTCGTCGCGGATGCCGCCGGACAGCTCGACCTTCACGTCCCGGTCCCGCAGCGTGGCTGTGACGTCGGCGAGCAGCGCGGCGTTGGAACCGCGGCCGAACGCGGCGTCGAGGTCGACGAGGTGCACCCACTGGGCCCCACCGTCGGCCCAGGCCAGTGCGGCGCCCAGCGCGTCGCCGTAGCCGGTCTCGGAGCCGGCCTCGCCCTGCACCAACCGCACCGCCTGCCCGTCGACGACGTCGACCGCGGGCAGCAGCTCCAGCCGCGCCCCGCTCACAGCGAGCCGACCCAGTGCTCGAGCAGCCCGGCGCCGGCGTCGCCGGACTTCTCCGGGTGGAACTGCGTCGCGACGAGCGGCCCGTTCTCCACCGCGGCGACGAACGGGCCACCGTGGTCCGACCACGTCACCAGCGGCTGCGGCAGTGGGCCGGACGGCTCCAGCGGGAACGACCGCGCCGCGTAGGAGTGGACGAAGTAGAAGCGCTCGTCGTGCAGCCCGTCGAAGAGCACGGAGCCCTCCGGGGCGTCGACCGTCGCCCAGCCCATGTGCGGGACGACCTCCGCCTCCAGCCGGTCGACGACGCCCGGCCACTGGCCCAGGCCCTCGGTCCGCTCGCCGT
The DNA here is from genome assembly GCA_964521875.1 of uncultured Cellulomonas sp. GTDB lineage: Bacteria > Actinomycetota > Actinomycetes > Actinomycetales > Cellulomonadaceae > Cellulomonas. The sequence goes on from CAZFTZ010000222.1 coordinate 3,259, forward strand.
GCTCGACGCCCTCGGCGAACATCACCTGCATGCCGACGCAGATGCCCAGCACCGGGCGCCCGCCGGCCAGCCGCTTGTCGACGATCTCGTCGCCGCCCACCGCGCGCAGCCCCCCCATCACCGCGGCGAACGCACCGACCCCCGGCACGACGAGGCCGTCGGCGGCGAGCGCCGTCTGCCGGTCCGCCGTCAGCTCCACCTCGGCCCCGACGCGCGCCAGTGCGCGGACCGCGGAACGGACGTTGCCGAAGCCGTAGTCGAGCACGACGACGCGGGGGGCGGGCACCGGCCCAGGGTACCTAGCCGCGCGGGCGGTGCTTCGCGAGCGTCCGCATCGCCGTGAACGCCGACATGCCGACGCTGGTGACGACGCCCTCGACGCCCGACGGGTCGCGCCCCTCCAGCAGCAGGTCCTCGAGCACCTCCGGTGCGTCCGAGAGGACGAGCCCGGGCGGCAGGTCACGAGTGTGCTCGCCGGCCACCCACTGCGAGGCGGACATCTGCGACTCGCGGCGCTCCAGCAGCACCACCGGCACCTGGCGCAGCAGCCGTGACACCGCACCCGCGCCCGCCCGCCCGGCGACCGGGTCGCGCAGCACCGCGATCGCACCGACCTCGCTCGGCACCGCGTCGGCGTCCACCTTCGCCAGCGCGCAGGCCGCGGCCAGCGGCGCCGCCGCCGCGACGGGTGTGATGACCAGGGCGACCGTCGGGCGTTCGTCGTCCAGCTCGGACAGGTCGTCCGGGACGTGGATCTCCGGGTCCGACGAGCTCACAGCGCGCCCTTCGTCGACGGCACGCCCACCACCCGCGGGTCGAGCGCCACCGCGGTGCGCAGCGCACGGGCGAACGCCTTGAACTGCGCCTCGACGATGTGGTGCGGGTCGCGACCGGCCAGCACGCGCACGTGCACCGTCATCGCGGCGTGGGTGGCGATCGACTCCAGCACGTGCCCGGTGAGCGAGCCGGTGAAGTGCCCGCCGATCAGGTGGTACTGCTGGCCGGCCGGCTCGCCGGTGTGGACGAAGTAGGGCCGGCCGGAGATGTCCACCACGGCGTGCGCCAGCGCTTCGTCGAGAGGCACGGTCGCGTCGCCGAACCGCGCGATCCCGGTCCGGTCGCCGAGCGCCTGCCGGATCGCCTGCCCCAGCACGATCGCGGTGTCCTCGACGGTGTGGTGCACGTCGATCGCGGTGTCGCCCTTGGCCGTCACCGACAGGTCGAACAGCGCGTGCTTGCCGAGCGCCGTCAGCATGTGGTCGTAGAACGGCACGGTGGTGTCGACCGACGTCCGGCCCGACCCGTCGAGGTCGAGCTCGACGACGACGCTCGACTCGCTCGTCGTGCGCTCCACCCGGGCCACCCGCGCAGCGCTGCTCACAGCCCCACCACCTCCGTCAGCGCGGCGCGGAACGCCGCCGTCTCCTCGACCGTGCCCACGGACACCCGCAGCCAGCCGGCCGGGCCGACCTCGCGGATGAGCACGCCCCGGTCCAGCAGACCCTGCCAGACCGCGTGCCGGTCGGGGAACCTCCCGAACAGCACGAAGTTCGCGTCGGAGTCGGCGACCGTGAGCCCGCGCTGGCGCAGCCACAGCACCAGCTGGTCGCGCTCCAGCCGCAGCGCGCCCACCTGTGCCAGCAGCTCGTCGCTGTGCGCCAGCGCCGCCCGGGCGACCGCCTGCGTCACCGCCGACAGGTGGTACGGCAGCCGCACCACCCGCAGCGCGTCGACGATCTGGCGGGACGCCGCCAGGTACCCGACCCGGCCCCCGGCCAGCGCGAACGCCTTCGACATCGTCCGGGACACCGCCAGGTGCGGGTGCGCGTCCAGCAGCTCGAGCGCGGACGGCACCCCGGCGCGGCGGAACTCCGCGTAGGCCTCGTCGACCACGACGACGCAGCCGCCGGGCACCTGCCGCGCCGCGTCGAGGATCGCCACGACCGCCGGGAACGGCAGTGCGGTGCCGGTCGGGTTGTTGGGGCTGGCGAGCAGCACCACCGACGGCGCCACCTCGCGGACCTTCGCTGCCGCCGCGGTCGCGTCGAGTGTGAAGTCCTCCTCGCGCCGCCCGGTCACCCAGCCGGTCACGGTGTCGCGCGCGTACTCGGGGTACATCGAGTACGTCGGGTCGAAGCTCAGTGCGGTGCGCCCGGGCCCGCCGAACGCCTGCAGCAGGTGCAGCATCACCTCGTTGGAGCCGTTGGCCGCCCAGATCCGGTCGGGCGTCAGCCGCACGCCGGACTCCGTCGCCAGGTACTCGGCCAGGTCGGCCCGCAACGCGGTGAAGTCGCGGTCCGGGTACCGGTTGAGACCGGCGGCGGCGGTGCGCACCGCGGAGGTGATCTCGTCGACCACCGCCGGCGTCGGCGGGTACGGGTTCTCGTTGACGTTGAGCAGCACCGGCACGTCGAGCTGGGGCGCGCCGTACGGTTCCAGCCCCGCCAGCTCCGGGCGGATCGGCAGCGTCGGGAGCCCGGTCACGACGAGCTCTCCGGGAAACGCGCCCGGACCGCTTCGCCGTGGGCGGGCAGCCCCTCGGCGTCCGCGAGCGCGACGACCGCGTCCGCGACGGCGGCCAGCGCGGGCTCGTCGTACTCGACCACCTGGACCGACCGCAGGAACGCCAGCACGTTGAGCCCGGACGCGTACCGCGCCGACCCGCCGGTGGGCAGCACGTGGTTCGAGCCCGCGAGGTAGTCCCCCAGCGACACCGGTGACCAGGGCCCGACGAAGATCGCGCCCGCCGCCGAGACCCGTTCGGACAGCGCGGTGGCGTCGGCGGTCTGGATCTCGAGGTGCTCGGCACCGTAGGCGTCGACCACGGCCAGGCCGGCCTCGAGGTCGTCCACCAGCACGATCGCGGACTGCGACCCGGCCAGTGCGGTCGTCGCCCGCTCGGCGTTCTTGGGGGCCGACGAGCGGGCGGCGACCCGCGCCTCGACGGCGTCGGCGAGCGCGGCCGACGGCGTCACCAGCACGGCGGCGGCGAGCGGGTCGTGCTCCGCCTGGCTGACGAGGTCGGCGGCGACGTGGTCGGGGTCGGCGGTGTCGTCGGCCAGCACGGCGATCTCGGTCGGCCCGGCCTCGGCGTCGATCCCGACGAGCCCGCGCACCAGGCGCTTAGCCGCGGCGACGTAGACGTTGCCTGGGCCGGTGACGACGTCCACCGGTTCGCACACCACGCCGGGCTCGTCGTCGTCTGCGAACCCGTAGGCGAAGGCGGCCACGGCCTGCGCGCCGCCGACGGCGTAGACCTCGTCGACGTCGAGCAGCGCGCACGCGGCGAGCACCAGCGGGTGCGGCAGGCCGGTGTCCCGCTGCGGCGGGGAGGCGACGGCGAGCGAGACGACACCGGCGGCCTGCGCCGGCACGACGTTCATCACCACGGACGACGGGTAGACCGCCAGCCCGCCCGGCACGTAGAGCCCGACGCGCCGCACCGGCACGTACCGCTGGCGCACTCTGGCTCCCGGTGCAACCGCCACGGTGCCGCCCCACGGCACCTGTGCGGCGTGCGCCGCGCGCACCCGCCGGATCGCCTCGCTCAGCGCGTCGCGGATCGCCGGGTCGAGCTCGTCGGCCGCCCGGGCCAGCGCCTCCGCCGGGACGCGCAGGTGCGCCGGTCGGACGCCGTCGAACCGCTCGGCCAGGTCCCGCAGCGCGCCGGCACCGCGCTCGCGCACGTCGGCGAGGATCGGCGCGACGACGTCCGCGGCATGCGAGACGTCCAGCTCGGCACGCGGCAGGACGTCCAGCAGCTCGCGGCGGGACAGAGCGGTCCCGCGCAGGTCGATCCGGATCACGAACGGTGAGTCTAGGTGGGCCGTCCGACTACGAGGCGAGGCATCCAGGACCGAGCAGCGCCTTGAGGTCGCCGAACAGCTCGGTGGACCGCTCCACCCGCAGCGCGTCGCCGAGCTTCATCAGCGTCGCCCGGCCGGGGCTGGTCAGCTTGAGCCGCACCTCGGTGGTGCCCGGGTAGCTGGTCAGCACCTCCTTGAGCCGCTCCACCACCGGCGGCGTGCAGCGCTGCACCGGCAGCTGCACCAGCAGCGGCGCGTCGGCGCCGTGCGCACCGACGTCCGGCACGGTCACCTCGATCGCCTGCAGCTGCATCGACTCGTCGCGCCTGCGCACCCGGCCCCTGATCACCAGCACGGCGTCCTCGGCGAGCACCGTCGAGTAGCTCTGGTACGTCTCGCCGAAGAACATCACCTCGACCGAGGACTCCATGTCCTCCAGCACCACGGACGCCCACGGGTTGCCCTGCTTGGACAGCCGGCGCTGCAGGCTGGTCACCAGGCCGGCGACGACGACGGTCGACCCGTCCGGCCGCTGCTCGTCGGCCAGCAGAGTGGCGATCGGCACGTCCGCGGCGGCCTGCAGCACGTGCTCGATGCCGGCCAGCGGGTGGTCGGAGACGTACAGGCCGAGCATCTCGCGCTCGAAGGTCAGCCGCTGCTTCTTGTCCCAGTCGGGGACGTCCGGCACGACGACGGAGAAGCCTGGTCCCTGCTGCGCCCCGCCGAGGTCGGCGAACAGGTCGAACTGGCCCTCCGCCTCGCGGCGCTTGACGCCGATCACCGCGTCCACCGCCTGCTCGTGGACCAGCAGCAGCGCGCGCCGGGTGTGGCCGAGCGAGTCGAACGCGCCCGCCTTGACCAGCGACTCGATGGTGCGCTTGTTGCAGACGACGGCCGGCACCTTGTCGAGGAAGTCGGTGAACGACGTGTACGCACCCTTGTCCTGCCGGGCCTGGACGATCGCCTCGACGACGTTGGCGCCGACGTTGCGCACCGCGGTCAGCCCGAACCGGATGTCGTCGCCCACGGCCGTGAAGTTGGCCGACGAGGAGTTGACGTCGGGCGGCAGCACGGTGATGCCCATCCGGCGGCACTCGCCGAGGTAGAGCGCCGACTTGTCCTTGTCGTCGCGCACGCTGGTGAGCAGCGCGGCCATGTACTCGGTGGGGTAGTTCGCCTTGAGGTACGCGGTCCAGTAGGAGACCAGCCCGTAGGCCGCCGAGTGCGCCTTGTTGAAGGCGTAGTCGCTGAACGGCACCAGGATGTCCCACAGCGTCTGGACCGCGGCCATCGAGTAGCCGCGCTCCTTCATGCCGCCGGAGAAGTTCTCGAACTGCTTGTCCAGCTCGGACTTCTTCTTCTTGCCCATCGCGCGGCGCAGCAGGTCGGCCTGGCCCAGCGTGTACCCGGCGAGGCGCTGGGCGATCGCCATCACCTGCTCCTGGTAGACGATCAGGCCGTACGTCTGGTCGAGGATGTCCTTGAGCGGCTCGGCCAGCTCGGGGTGGATCGGAGTGATCTCCTGCTGGCCGTTCTTGCGCAGCGCGTAGTTGGTGTGCGAGTTGGCACCCATCGGGCCCGGCCGGTACAGCGCGCCGACGGCGGAGATGTCCTCGAAGTTGTCGGGCCGCATCAG
>CAZFTZ010000223.1:0-5556 GCA_964521875.1 uncultured Cellulomonas sp.
GTTGCGGCGCTCGGCGATCAGGTCGATCGCGTCGCCCAGCAGCGCGACGAAGCGGCGTCCGCGCGGAGCGGCCGCTGCCCGGCGTGCCAGCACGCGGGTGGTCGGGGTGCCGCCGTCGCCGAGCCCGGCGTCGACGAGCGAGGCCCGCGCCGCCGGCGGCACCGACGCGGCGTGCAGCGTGCGGCGCAGCGCGCGCTGGCCGGCCAGCGCACGGGTGATCTCGAACAGCTCGTCGGCCACCACGTCGAGCTGCCCGGCGGACTCGGCCGCCGCCAGCGCGGCGTCGACCCCGAGCTGCTGCGCGGCGTCGGCGAGGTCGGCGTCGGCGGACCAGCGCTGGGCGACCAGGTCCTTGGCGACGGCCACGGTGCGTGCGTCGGCGCGCTCCAGCAGCCGTCCGACGACACCGGCCCTGGACTCGGCCCCGGAGGACGGGTCGGCGAGGATCCGGCGCAGCGAACCAGACGCGTCGAGGGCGTCGACGAGCGCGAACATCTCGCCGGCCAGCGACAGCGCATCGGTCCCTGCCGCGGTGACGACCGGCTCCCACCGGCCCTCGACCGCCGCCAGCGACGCCCGGCTCGTCCCTCGCATCAGGCGCCCGAGCCCTTCGCGCCCGCAGCCGTGGACGCCTCGAGGTCGTCGAGGAACCGCTCGACGACGCGCGAGCGGCGCGCCTCGTCGGCCAGCGACTCGCCGACGATCTTCGACGCGAGCTCGGTGGCCAGGGTGCCGACCTCGCCGCGCAGCGCGACGGACGCCTGCTGGCGCTCCGCCTCGATCTGCTTGCGCGCGGTGTCGGCGATACGGTTGGCCTCGTCCTGCGCCTTGCGCTTCAGCTCGGCGACGATCTGCCCACCCTCGGCACGCGCGTCATCACGGATCTTCGCGGCCTCGGTGCGCGCCTCGGCCAGCTGCTGCTGGTACTCCGCGAGCGTCGCGGCGGCCTCCGCCTGGGCGGTCTCGGCCTGCGCCAGGCCGCCCTCGATCTTCGCGGCACGCTCGTCGAAGACCTTCTGGAACGTCGGCAGCACGTACCGGTAGAACGGCACGGCGATGATGAGGACGACGACGAGCGAGCCGATGATGTCGGCGACCGCCGGGATCAGCAGGCGGATCCCGTCGACCTCCTCGGACTCCGCGGCTGCCAGGGCGACCGCGGCGAGCGCGGTCCCGGTCACTTGAACAGGAACCCGGTGATCAGGCCGAGCAGACCGAGCACCTCGACGAACCCGATGCCGATGAACATCGTGGTGCGCAGCTGGCCGGCGACCTCGGGCTGGCGGGCCATGCCCTCGACGGTCTTGCCGATGAGGATGCCGAGGCCGATGCCGGGGCCGAGCACCGCGAGGCCGTAGCCGAGGGTGGCCAGGTTGCCGGAGACGGTGTCGGCGGCGGCGAGGATGAGGCTGGACACGGTCGCTTTCCTTCCTTCGGCGCCCGGCCGGTCGGCCGGGCGATGGGGTCAGTGCTCGTCGGCGATCGACAGGCTGAGGTAGACGGCGGCGAGGACGGTGAAGATGTAGGCCTGCAGGGCGGCGACGAAGACCTCGAACAGCGTCATGACGAAGCCGCTGACGAACGTCAGGACGCCGAACGCCTTCATCGCCGGGACGGCCTCGACGAGGAAGTACTCGGTCGCCCCGAAGCAGAGCACCAGCATGAGGTGTCCGGCGATCATGTTCGCGGTGAGTCGCAGCGCGAGCGTCGCCGGGCGGATGACGAACACCTGGAGCAGCTCGACCGGCGTCAGCAGCACGTAGAGGAACGCCGGCACGCCGGGCGGGAACAGGCTGGCCTTGAGGAACCCGCCGACGCCGTGCTTCTTGACGCCCGCCGCGAGGTACATCACGTACACCCACAGCGCCAGCAGCAGCGGCAGCCCGATGCGGCTGGTCCCGGCGATGTTGAGGAACGGCACCACGCCGGTGAGGTTGAAGCCGAGGATCGCGACGAAGATCGTCGTCAGCAGCGGCACGTACGGCTTGGCGTGCTCCTTGCCGAGCACGTCCTCGGCGATGCCGCCGCGCACGAAGTCCAGCACCCACTCGATCGCGGACTGGAACCGGCCCGGCACCAACGTCGCGCGGCGTGCCGCGGCGACGAAGAGCCAGACGATGACGAGCGCAGCGACGATCCGCACCAGCTCGATGCGGTTGAACTCGAACCACGTGCCCGCGAACAGGATGGGCGGTGGGAAGAAGTCCGAGATCGTCGGCGCCTGGAAGCCGCCGCCGTCCTCCGCTGCGAGCAGCACCGTCACAAGGCTGGTCAGGGCGCACTCCCTGGTGGTCGTGGGGTCGAGTCGGGCCACTCCGCGGCCGTGCGGGCGACTGACATCGGCACCCCGGCCGTCATGGTCAGCGGAAAGCCTAACCCATGCCGTCCGCCCCCAGCCGCGGCCCTAGGTCCTCGCGAGATGCCCGATCAGTGCGGTGCGCCCGGTTCGACGTAGGGCACACGTCCCAGGGTGACGGCGCGGTAGTCGAGCACCGCGGAGCCGACGACGCCGAGCGCCAGGACCGCGCCGAGCACCGGCGCCGAGTAGAAGTCCAGCGGCCGCAGCACGGCCAGCGCGACGACCACGACAAGCACCTTCGCCAGCCACGTGCCCATGACCACCCCGGCCATCGCCGCCGGCGTCGAGCGGGCGGTGCGGATCATCGCGACGATCGTCGTCGTCGAGAACACCGCCGCCAGCGCCCAGCCGATCAGCGCGCCCCAGACCCCCGGCAGCCCCGCCACCAGGCCGCCGACGACGAGCCCGAGCACCAGCAGCGCGGCCAGCAGGATCGCCACGTCGCGCAGCGCGCGGCGGAACACGGCCTCGGCGGCCGAGGGCGACCCGGCCGGGGCGGGCTTCTCGTCGGTCATCGCGCCTCCTGGCGTCGCAGGGAACGGCCGCGCAGCGGGCCGAGGGTCAGCAGGCTGGCGGCGACGACGCCGACGCCGACCACGACGAGCACCGTGGTGGTGCTCCAGCGCACCAGGCCCGCGGCGCCGAACGCGAACACCGCGGTCCACAGGTACATGATCGCCACCGCGCGCCGGTGCGAGTGGCCCAGCGCCAGCAGCCGGTGGTGCAGGTGCCGGGCGTCGGGGTGGAACGGCGAGTGGCCGGCGCCGACGCGGCGCACCACGGCCATCGCCATGTCCAGCAGCGGGAGCACCAGCACGGCCAGCGGCAGCATCATCGGCAGGTAGGCGGGGAACGAGGCGCGCGTGGTGACCGCGCCCGGGTCGATCTGCCCCGTGACGACGATGCCGGCCGAGGCGATGACGAAGCCGAGCAGCAGCGCGCCCGAGTCGCCCATGAAGATCCGCGCCGGGAAGAAGTTGTGCGGCAGGAATCCCAGGCAGATGCCGACGAGCACCGACAGCACCATCGTCGCCAGGCTGGCGTAGTCCTCGCTGGTCGAGGCGGTCAGCAGGTAGCTGTAGGCGAGGAAGGCTGTGCCGCCGATGGCGAGCATGCCCGCCGCGAGCCCGTCCAGCCCGTCGACGAAGTTCACCGCGTTCATCGCGACGACGACCGACAGCACCGTGACGAAGATCGAGATGCGGCCGGACCAGGCGACGACGCCGAACAGCGGCATCTGGTAGAGCAGCACGCCCTGCCAGGCGAGGAACACCGCCGCCAGCACCTGGCCCATCAGCTTCGTCAGCCAGTCCAGGTCCCAGATGTCGTCGGCCACCCCGATGGCGCAGACGATCGCGGCGCCGCCGACGATGCCGATCACCGGGTGCGGGTTGTCGAACACCGAGTGCAGGAACGGCAGCCGGCCGGCCAGCAGCACTGCGACCAGCAGCCCGCCGAACATCGCCATGCCGCCCAGCCGTGGCGTCGGCTCGTGGTGCACGTCGCGGGCGCGCACCGCCGTGATCGCGCCCCAGTCGACGGCCAGCCGGCGGGCCACGGGTGTCAGCAGGTACGTCGCCGCGGCGGCGACGACGAGCAGCAGCAGGTACGCCCTCACGCGGCGTCCGGTCCGGCGACGTCGGCGACGGCGCGCAGCTCGGCGAGCGACAGCGCGCCGAGTCGGATGACGCGCAACCGTTCCCCGGTGGCGTCGAGGATCGTCGACGGTGCGCTGCCGGGTGTCGGCCCGCCGTCGAGCACCACGGCGACCGACTCGCCGAGCTGGGCGTCGGCGTCCGCGGCCGTGGTGGCGGCCGGCTGCCCGGTCTTGTTGGCGCTGGACACCGCGAGCGGCCCGGTGCGGCGCAGCAGCGCGAGCGCCACCGGGTGGTCCGGGACCCGCAGCGCCACGGTGCCCCTGGTCTCCCCCAGGTCCCACGTCAGCGTCGGCTGCGCCGTGACGATCACGGTGAGCGCGCCCGGCCAGAACGCCGCCGCCAGCGCCCGGACGGTGCCGGGGACCTGCGTCGCCAGGCCGTCGAGGGTGCGCACGTCGGGGATGAGCACCGGGGGCGGCATCTGCCGGCCGCGGCCCTTGGCGTCCAGCAGCGCCTTGACCGCACGCGGCGTGAAGGCGTCGGCGCCGATGCCGTACACCGTGTCCGTCGGCAGCACGACGAGCTCGCCGCGGGACACCGCGTGCACCGCCTCGTCGAGCGCCGGCCCCCAGGACTGCGGGTCGGTGGCGTCGAGGATCGTCATGGCCTCACCTTCTCGCAGCGTCCGAGCCTTCGGCGGCCCTGGCCCACGGTCGCCCGGACGCACGGGCGGGGAACGTCACGGTGCGTGAGTCTTCCACGTCACCCGCTCGGCTCACGCCGGACGACGCGCCAGCAGGGCGCGTGGCCGCCCGGTGAGGTCCGGCACGGTGCGGGGGTCCTGGAACGCGCCGGTCGCGGCAGCGGCGGCGCGCAGCGCGTCGGCCTGCACCTCCGCGTGCTCGACGACGAGCAGGCCGCCGGGCCGCAGCAGCCGGGCCGCCGCCGCCAGCACGGCGCGCGGCGTGTCCAGCCCGTCCGGCCCGCCGCCGTAGAGGGCGAGGTCGGGGTCGTGGTCGCGCACCTCGGGCTCGGTGGGCTCGGCGTCCGGCGGGATGTAGGGCGGGTTGGCGACGACGCCGTCGCCGTCGCCGGCCAGCTCGGCGAGCAGCTCCGGGTCCTGGACGTCGCCCAGGATCACCCGGACGTGGGCACCTGCCGCCTCGGCGTTGCGGGTGGCCAGGCCCACCGCCGCCAGCGACACGTCGACCGCCACTACCCGCGCCGCGGGCACCTCGGTCGCCACCGCGACCGCGATCGCACCGCTGCCGGTGCACAGGTCGACGACGAGCGGGTTCACGCCCGCCGCGACCCTGGCCGCCGCCTCGTCGACCGCCAGGCCGGCCACCACCTCGGTCTCCGGTCGCGGCACGAACACGCCCCGTTCCACCGCGAGCGTCAGGTAGCGGAACCCGGTGCGGCCGACGATGTGCTGCAGCGGCTCGCGCCTGGCCCGCCGGTCGACAAGCGCGGCGTACCCGGCCGCGAAGTCGTCGGGCAGCGCCGGCGCCAGCACCAGGTCGACGCGCTCGGTGGCGAGCGCGAACGCCGCCAGCGCCCACGCGTCGTGCCGCGCGGAGGGCACCCCCGCCGCGGCGA
>CAZFTZ010000224.1:0-8824 GCA_964521875.1 uncultured Cellulomonas sp.
GAAGTATGCGGAGTTTCGATCCACGCCTCCGCGCGGGAGGCGACCTCCGCCTCGAACTACAGCCAATCGGGGCTAGAGTTTCGATCCACGCCTCCGCGCGGGAGGCGACACCCAGCGAGATCTCGCGAGCGACCGTGTTGATGTTTCGATCCACGCCTCCGCGCGGGAGGCGACCATGAGGACCATCTCGTGCATCACGGGATGATCGCGTTTCGATCCACGCCTCCGCGCGGGAGGCGACCGACCGTCACGATCAATTGGGCTCGCTAATGAGCGTTTCGATCCACGCCTCCGCGCGGGAGGCGACGTCGACGGTCTAACACATTGTCGTCGCTGCCCCAAAGCAAACGAGCGCGCGAACCGACCACGCGCGTCGCGCGGATCCAAACTGAAGTCGGCGCGCACAGCCGCGTTTTGTCATGGCTTCAACAGCTTGGAATCGGCGCGAAAGTACCCGGGTCCGGCAACACGCTTTGGGTTCGCGCCGCATCGGAGCAGCAGATGGGTGACCGCTAGACGATCAACGTGCCGCCGAGATCGGTTGCGGGTTTAGCGCCGAAATGCTCGACCCGGCGACGCCAATTGGCACCCAGGTAGTAATAGCGCAGGCTGTCGCGTTCGGGATCGATGATGCCTTCGAGACGAGCTCGCAACAGCGTCCATTGCGCCGGATCGACTTCAATCTCGAAGACGGAGTACTGAACGCGCTGCCCGAAATCTCGGCACGCCTTCGCCACACGTCTCAGGCGACCTGCACCATCGCCCTCGCGGGTATTCACGTCGTAGGCGACAAGCACCATCATCGAACAGAGCTACTTCCAGAGCCAAGGTGGGTAGGCATCGAGATCGCCGCGTAGGTGGCGCGCGAGTAGCTGCGCTTGCAGGTAGGCCACCAACCCCAGCGGTGCGTTCTCTTCGAGAAATGGGTGCCGGCGCTCCTCCTTCTTTCGATCTTGCCAGGCGGCAATCACCGTCTTGCGGCCTTCATCGGTCAGCCATACGGCCCCACCATCGCGCGTTTCAAAGTCCTTTGGACTCAACTGGCGTCGGTTGATCAGAGATAGGGCAAGTCGATCTGCGATTACCGGCCGCAGTTCTTCCATCAAGTCGAGAGCAAGACTCGGGCGGCCCGGCCGGTCCCGATGTAAGAAACCAACAGCGGGATCCAGGCCCACGCCTTCAGCCGCGCTGCGACAATCATGGGTCAAGAGCGTGTACAGGAAAGATAACAGCGCATTGACCGGATCGAGCGGTGGTCGCCGGGAGCGGCCTCGGAAGCGGAGCTCAGCATACTCAGAGCGGATCAGAGAATCGAAAACGCTGAAATAAAGGTTACCCGCTTCGCCCTCGGCCCCACGCATTGTGTCCAGTGTCAAAGCGGAAAGGCTGATCCGCCGCAGAATGTTGGCAAGTCGCCCGACGACCTCCGAAATCCTCGTCCGTGCGTCTTCCGACAGCTCTTCACCATAGTCTCGGAGCGCACGCATGAGCACGGCACGTTGGTTCGAGACCTTGCCGAGGAGCAAGCTACGCACTATCTCCTCGGGGCTGTCGGAGGCGCGATATTGTGCCCGCCTCAAGAGTACGTTGCCGGTGACGGGCCCTTCGATGCGCGCTTGAAAGCGGCCGAAGCGGTCGAGCAGAACGATTGTGATGCCCGCCGCCGCACATGCGGTAGTTAGTGCAGGGGAGATGTAGACCGCGCCAAACACCACCAGCGATCCCAGCATGTGCAACGGGACTCGGCTGCGCTCCGCGCTCTCTACCTCAGCGACCAGATTCTCACCATCCTTGCGGAGACTCGCACCCTCCGTGGTCACATACAACGTATTCAGAAGCTTCTTCAATTCGCGCTGTCCTCCTCGAGACGCATGCCGATATGCTTGTCGCGCCACTGGCGGGCGGACTTTCCGGAGATTTTCGGACGGCACAGTTCCAGCAGCGAGCAGGCGCGGCAACGGTTCGCACGATAAACAGCCTTCGGCGTCCCGAGTGTCGCGAACACCTCACGCAGTCGTGCGATCGTCTCCTCCGTGAGGCGGCGCAGGTCAGGGTCAAATCGGACGCTAACTCGTCGACGAGTCTCGCCATAGAACAGCGCGCCCTCGGGCACCGGACGAGCTGTCATTTCTTCGAGACAGAGTCCTTGCGCACATAGCTGCACTTCATCAGCACGATGCAGTTTTGGCTTGCCGCGTTTGAACTCCACCGGATAGGGAACCTCACCATTGCTACTGCGACGGAACTCGACGAGATCGGCCACTCCGGCAATCCCGAGACGCTTTGAGGCAATCGGCAGCGCAGTCTCGCGCCGCACGCCGCGCAGTGTACGTGTGCCCGGCTTGTCCGATGCGACGTGCTGCACGTGCCCTTCAGCAGTAAAACGATTCTCCGCCCACAAGCGCTCGAGGTGGATGAGCGCTGCCTGCCGAAGGCAGTAGACGGCGTGCTGCAGCGCTGAGAGCGGGATCGGCTCTGTATCTCGCTCAGCGGGATGGGCGCCCATCGGGCGAGCTTTCACAGTCGCTCGATCATTTCTACCCCATCGGGCAATCCTTCGCGCTCGATCTTGATGCAGTAGTCGGAGAAGCTACGCGCAGGTGAGAAGTTGTCGCTACTCGCGCCGTTGATCTCGCGATACTCACCATTCACACTCCGACCGACCTTCACTCGCTCGAAGAGTGCATGGGCCGGCGCGTTACCGAGTGAGTTTGCATGCTTGAAGATGATGAGCTTGCGTGACGTCATCTCGCCGCGCGCGGCAGACCGGTCATGCTCGAACATATTTGTGAGCGCCTCGAACAAGAACGCGACGTCGCTCTCGGAAAATCCAGTGCGCTCAGCAAGCTTCGCCGACACGAATCCGTGAGCGCGATAGAGTCCGTAGGGCACGATATGCTTTCGGCCCATCGTACGATTGTCAGTTCGAGTGTTGTCGTCACTTCCCGCCTCTCGTTCCGCCTTTTCCTTCTCGCTGGTCGCCGCCATGCGCGTGATGGAGATCTCTTGCGGGACGATTGGCTCGACCGAGTGGGCAAAGGTGAGTTGCACGGGTCCACGGACTTGACCGCAATTGATGCCCGTGCTCATGACGGCACCGAACGTGCGCACATCGAAGAAGTTGCGGCACATGAACTTGCGCAACTCTTGTGCTTCCTCGTCGTTTCGGGGATTCAGCGATTTTTCCTTGGCAACTTTGGCGTCATCGGGCCGCACGGTCTTGTAGGCCTCGCGATGCTTCTCGTTCAGGATCGCACCTTCCTGAACATAGATGTTGAAGCCTTCTTTGCCGCCTTGGGTCAACTCCGCATAGTTGCGCACTTTGCGCTTGAGGCTCACGTCGGAAACCAATCCGCGATTGGTCTCTGGATCGAGTCGAGGGAGATTGCCGGCGTCCGGATCACCATTTGGGTTGCCATTGGTGACGTCGAACAGCAAGACGAAATCGTAGCGGTTGGCGAGACTGGTCATCGTGCGACATCCTCTTTGGTGGCAGCGTCGTTCTTTCTCGGCTTGAAGAATTCGCTACGCTGATGGTAGTAGCCGAGCCCGAACAGAGCCTGTTCTTCAGCCGACAGCGAGGCCGGAAATGGCTCGTTGGCGGGTGACATGCGCTCCATGATCCCGCCGATCGTCTGCTCGAGCATTACGCGATAGCCCGGTTTCTGCTTGCCGAGTTTGGAGAGGTGATTGGCGCTGCCCTTTTCCAACAAGGCAAAGACCCTGCGCGGCTGGGCAGATGCCGCCCCGTAGAATTTGTCCTTGATGGTGGCGTTGATCGCCGAACCGGCCGCCGCGGCCTGCGCTTGCTCGTAAGCTGCAAACAGGCGTCCTAGCAGATAGCCTTTATTGGGATTGTCTGGGTCCAGAGCCACTGGAGCCTCCTTTCTGAAGTTCCGAATCAGCAGAGCCTTGAGAATTCCCACGCGCAAAGCGTTCACGTCCTTGTCCGCGCGCAAGCGCATCAGCACCGTCGACAGCAGTGTCAGCGGATACGGCGTGCCGGAGAGAATTGCTCGCATCCAGTCACCCGCGAGATTCGGCGGCACGTTCTCGCGCTTGCCGAGCGCCGCTGTTTCCGCGAGGTACTTCCATAGAGGCGGGCGAGGATCACGCGCGGGCGGGTCGATTCGCATGTCGGAGACGAACCGCTGATAATTCTTCGCGATGGTTCCGAAGTCGTGCTCCAACCAGAAGCGGATGGAAAGCCGCGCCGCGTTTGGTGCGAGTCCCAGAACGTAAAAGCGCACGCCCTTGTCGAGATCTGGAGCAAATTCCGAGAGCGGTTCCCCGCGGCGGATGCCTTCAAGGATGACGCCGATCTTCTTGGCCTCGGTCGACTCGTCAAAGTCGGCCAACAAACCCGCGAATACGCTCTCCGCGTCCGTCGCCAATTCGGCGCTCGAGGCATCGGCCCAGAAGACGGTCGTCGCATCGCCGATCTGAACGCGGTTCTTGCGGCCGTTCTGTAGGAAGGCATTGAGCGCCGTCGTGTAGGCAAACGCCGCCTCCTCAGAGACAGGCGCATTGTCGCCCTGGTCGTGGTCATAAGAAGTAAAAGCGTCGAGGTTGAACGAGACGACGCTGGCGCCAGAAGATTGGGCACCCCATACGCCCTTGATGGCTGGATGCAGCCGTGCAATCGCGCTCCGGCGGCCAGTAACGAGACATACGGCTCGCGGCGCGTTGTCCGCGGTTAGTTGCGCCGAAACGAGAGTTCTCGCCTCGGGACGATCGTGAAGGTAAAGACCTTGCCGGCGGTCACTATCGAGTGCGAAGACGAGATTCTGATCCTTAAGGTCGTCGGGCCATCCCAACTCGTCGAACCGGCTCGGCACCCATGATTTCAGGAAGAGGTATAGCGCCCTGAGACCGCGATCTGTGGTCGTTTCGAGCGCCTTCAAATGGCGTTGGACGAACGCAGCATGCTCATCGCTTACACGGCTGCTGCCGCGAGCAGTGACGCCCAAGGCATATGATGTCTTGTCCCACAGAAAATTCGGCGCGAGGGCGACGGTTCGTTTGACGGGCTGCGGAACCTGCAGGAGTCGTGGGGTCTTCTTTCTCCCATCGCCGTTGCGCAAATCGGTCACGCTCGCGGGCGTGCCGTCATCATTCAGTGAAATGACGAACGCGATCTTCTCCGCGGAGAAGCCTGGCGGCGGCGCATTCTTCAAACGTTGATAGGCGTTTGCGAGCGAAGCCAGAATACTCATCGCAGAATCTCGGGTGAGTCGGGCGCCGGCACCTTCATAACGCCGTTATCGAGCCGCGCCCGGAAGAAGAGAGAAGGGCGCCCGTCGGTCGCATGGTCGATGTCCCAGAGCATGAGTCCGAGATCGCGCGCCTGCCCAAAACCTAGATCGGCTGTCTGAGCTTCAGTAGTGGGGAGTGCTGCATCGGCGGGCAGCAGCTGAAACCGAGCCGCAAATTCGCGCGTGCCGAGACAAGGCTGATGGAAACACTGACCGCGCGCGGCGCGCCGGTTGAATACGTCGAGATGCTTGCCCTCGTTGTCGTCCGGACCCGCTCGGCTCGTCAGCTCGAAATGTGCAAGAATGACGTAAGCGACGTCGACCAGAACGGTCGCGGCGCGTTGCTGGCGATCCTCGTCGACGAGCAGCCGTAGTCCGCGCAGATCGCCGCGCTTCATGGCAGTCTTGATCGCGGCTACGGATGCCTTGTGTCCCACCTCGTTGCGTCGTATCGACTGATATCGAATCGGCTTCAACACGTGGATTTCGTCGATAACCCACCGGATGGCCGGCTTCCAGTGAATGGCCTCCAGAATTCCGCGTGCGGCTGAAGGCGTCATCACATCATAGGAGACGCGCTCAACTTTCAGTTCAGGTCGCGTGAAACACGCGTATTCCCCGGATACCAAGAGCCTGATGCCATAAGCCATCGGTCGGTGGCCTCCTAGATGATCGAATTCTCGAGTGCAAGATAGTCGGCGTCCTCCCAGATCAAGCCGACTTCGGTGTCGTACAGCGCCTCCGTGACCAGGACCGCGAATTGATCGCCGTAGGTCTGTTCTGCTTCGAAACGAACGTGGCCATTCGCAATGAGCCGCGCACGAGCCTTCGGTGGGACCTGGACGATGAAGGGCTGGAGCGCACGGGCAATACTCCCGGCGTGCGCGTTACCGGATTTCAGCCATTCGAGTGCGTCGATCGCCTTCTTATCGCGCGGCACGATAACCGGCACCATGCCGCTCTCGATCATTCGGAACTTTTCGGCAACCGTGCGATAGGCGAAATCTGTGCCGGCGTGGGTTGCGCGGAAATCGTCGAGGATTGCTTTCGCATCTAGCCGGTCCCCGAGACGCCAGTACACTTCGCCGAAGTAATCCTCCAGGGCCGCTGGAGACAACAGGTCTGCGTGCTTGTGGGCCATTCGACTCATGTCGCCGCACAGCTCGCGGATTTCATGCGGTGGAGGGTAGTCGGGAGCCGCGAATATGCTCACGACGCTCGCATCCACTCCCCGCCGACCCTCACGGTTGCAGCGCCCGGCGGCTTGGGCGATCTGATCGAGTCCCGCTTCGGCTCGCCAGACTTTCGGGAAGTCGAGATCGACACCTGCTTCCACCAACGAAGTCGCGATCAGCCGGCAGTTATCGCCATTCCTCAATCGCTGCCGCACTGTGTCCAAGATGCGGCGCCGGTGCTCAGCGTACTGCCGCGTGGTCAGGTGGATGATGCTGCTGAGTCCCGCCTTTGCCGCCTGTCGATAGAGCGCCAGAGCGTGCTTGCGGCTATTCACGATGACCAGTACTTGAGGATCCTGACTCAGCGCTGCGATGAGCGTCATGTCGTCGAGAGTTCCCGCATGGCGAAGCGTAACGCGCTTCAGCTCTCGTGAGAGCCGTTCGGGGTCGGGGGCAAGCTCCCGGCCGGTGAGTGGAAGGCTCGCCGGATGGTTCTTGGCGAAGTTCTTCGAATCGAGTGCCGGCTGCGTCGCGGTACACAAAACAACCGTGCATCCGTAGTTTTCGGCGAGCTCGTGCAACGCTCGCACCGCAGGGGCCAGCAACGAGCGTGGCAGAGTTTGCGCCTCGTCGAGGATGATCACACTGCGCGCAACGTTGTGGAGCTTGCGACAGCGGGACGGGCGCGCGGCGAAGAGACTCTCGAAGAATTGAACATTCGTCGTGATGACAATAGGCGCCGCCCAATCCTCCATGGCAAGCGCCAGTTTGTCCTTCCCCTCTCGCGGCCTTTTGAACCCGCTGTCCTCGTCGATCGCCGAATGATGCTCGAGGATGACCTCTTCTCCGAATATGGAACGGAAAATCGCGGCGGTCTGGTCGATGATCGAGGTAAACGGAATGGTGTAGATGATGCGTTCGAGCCCGTGCAGTTGCGCATGAGACAGTGCGAACGCGAGCGACGTGAGTGTCTTGCCGCCTCCGGTCGGCACGGTCAATGTGAAAAGTCCAGGCCGCTCCGGGGCGCGCCGCTGCACATGGCGGAGAATCTCGCTGCGGAGGCAATTGACGGGAGTATCGGAACGAGTCAGCCCATCGACATGGCGACTGAACGCGATGAGCAGGTCGGGCAGCAGCACACCGAGTGACGGCCATTGCCGGTCCACGGCAGTACCTGCCGTTTTTGCGTAGAAGCGCTCGGTGTCTTTGAAATCGGCATCTACTAAACAGGAGAAGATCATCCGGCCGAGAAATCCGAGTTGAAACTGCGTCCACTCCGGATGGAATCGGAACGGTGGCACAAGCTTGCTGCAGTCCGGACGAATCTCCGTGCTCCAGATCGGGTCGAGCCGTGCTTCGGAGAAGGCTTTTAGCCGCTCGGACAGAGAGCCAGCAGAAGCGCTCGTCTTGTCAGGGAGACCCGCATGATGCCCCGCGATACCGTAGGCGATCAGCTCGGCCATGAGGCGATCATCGCCTCTTGTCAGTCCCGCGAGAATCGCTGCACCGGCAGTCGAATGATCGACCCGATCAGTCGCACCTGCGAGACGCGCTTGGAATTCCGGCGTGTATTTGCCGAGGTCGTGGAGTAGCCCTGCGAGCGCCGCCGCTTTTTTCCCCCCAAATCGCTCGCCAAATCTTCCCGCAAGATCGGCCACAGCTTGGAGGTGTTCGCGCAGCGGGTGCCAATTCGAGCGACTTGGATCGTCCGTGGAGTGCGCGTAGTACATCGATCGTTCGTCTTGAGCGCAAGAGATGCGCTGGCGTGCTTCGTCCCCCCGATATCTCGCGAGACTAATTGTGCGCCTAATACGGCGCCATTTTCGCGTAGGGTATACCGTGGCGACTTCGCGCGTCGACAGCAGATTGTGTGTAGTGCCAATCAGGTTGAATGAGTCTGCCGTGCAGATGATCGTGTGAGGCTTCACTCTAGCGACGTCGTGCTGAGTCCGTTGCGCACCCGCGACCTCACGCATTTCTATGCGTTTCCAACGAGAATGCCGATCGGCACCACCACCTTAGACCCGTACTCTGCTTGACGCAGAGTCGCGCATGACCTCGAGCATCGAATGTGATGCTTACTCGCAAGCGTCGTCCCTGCGATGCGCGCTCGACCCAGTGACGAGTCGCATTCTTGAGAGAGCGGCGCCCGGCAGTGTTGGTAGCACCGCCGAGCGCCTAATGAACACCCACGTAAGGAGTAGGTGCCCATGTCCCTTTCTTCTCATCATCAACCGGCGGGCAGCGCCGCTGCCCAAACTTTACCACCTCAACTCACCCAGGATGATCCGCTCCCGCTCGACCTGCGCGAGCACGTGCAGCGTCTGCGTCTCATCCTCCCTGTCATCAGCGTGTCCGTGATGGCGCTGCATCGCCAGAACGCTGAGCTCGATT
>CAZFTZ010000225.1:0-4996 GCA_964521875.1 uncultured Cellulomonas sp.
GGCCGCGAGGTCCTCCGGCTGCCCGACGAGCCCGACGGCCCCGGCGCGCCCCATCTAGCCGGCCCGCGCGTA
Source organism: uncultured Cellulomonas sp. (assembly GCA_964521875.1). Classification (GTDB taxonomy): domain Bacteria; phylum Actinomycetota; class Actinomycetes; order Actinomycetales; family Cellulomonadaceae; genus Cellulomonas. The sequence goes on from CAZFTZ010000225.1 coordinate 73, forward strand.
GCCCCAACTCGCCCCGAGCGTTCACCGCGGTTCGGGCACGTCGGGCAGCCGGTCCCCGGTACCGTCGCATCCGATGATCCCGTCACGGGTGCACGTCAACCAGGTGGGCTACCTCACCGGCGGCCCCAAGCGGGCCACGCTCGTCTGCGGCGAGGACGCACCGCAGGCGTGGCTGCTGCGCGACGCGGCCGGCCTGGTGCTGGCCGAGGGCGAGACGGTCCCGCGCGGCTTCGACCCGACCGCCGGCTCGCCGGTCCACACGGTCGACTTCTCCTCGGTGCGCCGGCCGGGCACCCGGCTGCACCTGGTCGCCGACGGTGCGACGAGCCCGTCGTTCGCGATCGGCGGCACGCTGTACGACGGCCTGCTGCGCGACGCCCTCACGGTGCTCACCCTCCAGCGCAGCGGCGTGGCGATCGGACGCGACGTCGCCGGCCCTGCGTATGCGCGCATGGCGGGGCACCTCGACCTCGCGCCCAACCTGGGCGACGGCGCGGTCCGGCCGCTGCCTGCCGGCGGCGCGGCGACGGCCGACGGCGTCGACCTCTACGACGGCTGGACCGGCGACTACACGGTCGACGCCACCGGCGGCTGGTACGACGCCGGCGACCACGGCAAGTACGTCGTCAACGGCGGCATCGCCACCGCGCAGCTGCTCGGGCTCGTCGAGCGCGCGCAGCGGAGCGGCGCCGACACCGGCCCCGGCAGCCTGGCCGCGCTCGCGCTCGACGAGGCGCGTTGGGAGCTCGACTGGATGGTCCGGATGCAGGTGGCACCCGGCCTCCCGCTGGCCGGCATGGTCCACCACAAGCTGCACGACGAGCACTGGACGCCCCTGCCGACGCTGCCCGACCAGGACCCCCGGCCGCGCCACGTCCACCGACCCTCGACCGCCGCGACCCTCAACCTCGCCGCGGTCGCGGCCCAGGCGTCGCGGGTGGTCGGACCGGCCGACCCGTCCGACGCCGCCCGGTTGCTCGACGTCGCGCTGACCGCCTACCGCGCTGCGCGCGAGAACCCGGTGCTGCTGGCGCCCGACACCAACGTGCTGGGCGACTTCGGCGGCGGGCCGTACGACGACGTCGAGGTCGACGACGAGCGCTACTGGGCCGCCGCCGAGCTGTACCTGACGACCGGGGAGGAGATCTTCCTCGACGACCTGCGAGCCAGCCCGTTCCACGTCACGGGTGGCAAGCCCGCGTTCGTGCCGCAGGGCTTCGACTGGCGCGACGTCGCCGCGTGGGCCCGCATGCAGCTCGCGACCGTCGGCAGCTCGCTCCCCGAGCGCGACGAGGTCCGCGCGTCGCTCGTCGCCGCCGCCGACACGCTTCTGGCGGCCGACGAGCCCTTCGGCCAGCTCTACTCGCCCCCCGACGGCCGCTACGCCTGGGGCTCGAACGGCATGGTGGCGAACTGCGCCGCCGTCGTCGCAGCGGCGTTCGAGGTCACGGGCGGCCGCCGTCATCGCGACGGCGCCCTCGCCGGCGTCGACTACCTGCTGGGGCGCAACGTCCTCGGCCTGTCGTACGTCACCGGGCACGGCACCACGTACGCCCACCACCAGCACTCCCGCTGGTACTCCCACTCTCTCGACCCGTCGCTGCCCGAGCCGCCTCCCGGCACCCTGTCGGGCGGTCCGAACTCCGGCGTCCCCGACCCCGTGAGCGCCGCGGTCGCCGGACGCCCCGCCCAGCGCTGCTACGTCGACGACGTCGGCGCCTGGGGCGTCAACGAGATGGCGGTCAACTGGAACGCTGCCCTGGCCTGGCTCGCCGCCTTCGCCGCCTCGCTCGGCGACGGCCTGGCGACCGTCTGACCGCTTCCCTCAGACCGCTGGCGCCGCCGCCCGCATCACCCGCAGCACCCGGGCCGCCGCCGGATCGGCCGACTCGACCTCGTCCAGCGGCTGCACGGCGATCGTCCCCGCGCTCGTCGACACCCGGACCACGCGTGCCACCTCGGACCTTGGTGCCATCCGCACGCCGACCTCGTCGAGACCTCCCTGCAGCCGGAACCGCCCGTCCGGGCACGCATCCCACAGGCGTGCCCTCACCGCGGCGACCGTCGCGTCGTCCACCGCACCCTCGGCCGTCTCGCCGTCGGGCGACTCCGGGACGGCCCATCGACGCTGCACGGGCATGTCGAGCGCTCCCCAGCGCCCGTCGACCCTGATCGCGAGCAGCCCGAGACCGACGTGCCGGGCCAGCCACCGGTAGCTGTCGTCGCAGTCCGCGAGCGCGATCCCGACGGCCGTCACCTGCACCGGAGCCCCGAGCAGCGCCGCGGCCGCGAGCCCCTCGACCCGGTACGCCACGTGCTCCATCGCGAGGAACGTCACGAACCCCTCCCAGGTCGCGACGACGTCCGCAGCGGGCTCGGCAGCCGCGCGGCGCTCCTCGATCTGCCGTCGCACGTCCTCGTCCAGCGGCTCGAGCTCCACCCGCATCTGCAGCCCCGCCGCTGCCAGCAGCCCGACGAGTGTGCCCAGCGACGGCTGCCGAGTCCCGGACTCGACGAGCGAGACGGTCTGCCTCCGGACGCCTGCCCCCTCGGCGAGCGCCTCCTGGGTCATCCCTGCACTGCGACGGGCCTGCTTCACGAGAGCGGCAGCATCCATGCCGCGATCCTGGCGCCCGGCAGCGGCGGTCGACCTGGGCGCGACCGATCTGTGGACGAGCGGACCGGGGTGGAACCGGGGCTGCCCGCGGCACGCGTTCGTTCTCTCCCGACGACTCCGGTTCCGGCGTGCGCGCCTGGGGAGTGCCGTCGGACTTTCCGACCGTTGCTGAGAGTCAACATTGTTGACACACAGCAACGTGCGGAAACGGGGAAGCGTCGTCGCCGGGGGTGACGTCCCGCTGATCGCCGGGTCGCCGGCGATCCATGCCGATGTCTGCGTCGATGGCTCCCGGTCTTCGATCGTCGCGTCTATACACTGTGGCGCACAGGCGTCGACCCGGCCATCACCGGCGAGCCTCCGGAAGAACAGGCGCCCGCACAGGCGGGAGCCCCAGTAGAACCGGACGGGGCAGGCCCGTCCCAGCCGTCGGAGAGTGGGCGTCCTCCGTGCGGGCCACGCACGGCGGGCGGCAAGCGGGGTGGTACCGCGGTGGTCCCGCCGGCCGTGGCTGCGCAGGCAGCCGTGTCGTCGGGCTCGTCGTCCCCGTGCTGTACGCACCGTCCGTACGCACGACGAGGGAGCACCACCCGTGGGGTACCCGCTGCACCGGCCCGAGGCCGTCCCCGCCTCGCCCGACCTTCCCGCCCTGGAGCGCGACGTCCTGTCCCACTGGGCGACGGACGGCACGTTCGTCGCCTCGGTCGAGGCGCGTGACGCGGGGGACAACGGCTCCAACGAGTTCGTCTTCTACGACGGACCGCCGTTCGCCAACGGGCTGCCGCACTACGGTCACCTGCTGACCGGGTACGTCAAGGACGTGGTGCCGCGGTACCAGACGATGCGCGGGCGGCGCGTCGAGCGACGGTTCGGCTGGGACACCCACGGGCTGCCGGCCGAGCTGGAGGCCGAGCGCATCCTCGGCATCACCGACAAGTCGCAGATCGACGAGATGGGCATCGCGGCGTTCAACACCGCCTGCCGCGAGTCGGTGCTGCGCTACACCCACGAGTGGCAGGACTACGTCACCCGTCAGGCGCGCTGGGTGGACTTCGAGCACGACTACAAGACGCTCGACCCGACGTTCATGGAGTCGGTGATCTGGGCGTTCAAGACGCTCTACGACAAGGGCCTGGCGTACGAGGGCTACCGCGTGCTGCCCTACTGCTGGCGCGACCAGACCCCGCTGTCCAACCACGAGCTGCGGATGGACGACGACGTCTACGCCGACCGCCAGGACCAGACGGTGACGGTGACGTTCCCGTTCACCGGGCCGCAGGCCGAGGCGCTCGGGCTGGTCGGCGTGAAGGCGCTCGCGTGGACGACGACGCCGTGGACCCTGCCGACCAACGAGGCGCTCGCGGTCGGGGCCGACATCGCCTACGTCGTTGTGCCCGCCGGGCCGGACGGCACGAGCGCCGGGGACGGGCCGTTCCTGCTGGCCAGGGACCTGCTCGGCGGTTACGCCAAGGACCTCGGGTACGGCACGCCGGACGAGGCCCACGCCGCGGTGACCCACGAGCTGACCGGGGCAGAGCTCGAGGGTGTGCACTACGAGCGGCTGTTCGACTACTTCGCCGACACCGAGCGGTGGGGGACCGGCACCGCGTGGCGGGTGCTCGTCGGCGACTTCGTCACCACCGAGGACGGCACCGGCGTGGTCCACATGGCGCCCGCGTACGGCGAGGTGGACCAGCAGGCCTGCGACGCAGCCGGCATCCCGACGGTGCTGAGCGTCGACGACGGCGGCACGTTCACCTCGGTGGTGCCGGACTTCGCCGGGCTGCAGGTGTTCGAGGCGAACATGCCGATCATCCGGCGGCTGCGCGACGACGGCCGACTGCTGCGGCAGGCGTCCTACGTGCACTCCTACCCGCACTGCTGGCGGTGCCGGAACCCGTTGATCTACAAGGCGGTCTCGTCGTGGTTCATCCGCGTGACCGAGTTCCGCGACCGGATGGTCGAGCTGAACCAGCAGATCACCTGGGTGCCGGAGCACATCAAGGACGGCATCTTCGGCAACTGGCTCGCCGGCGCCCGCGACTGGTCGGTGTCCCGCAACCGCTACTGGGGCACGCCGATCCCGATCTGGCAGTCCGACGACCCGGCCTACCCGCGCACGGACGTGTACGGCTCGTTCGCCGAGCTGGAGCGCGACTTCGGCCGGCTGCCGCGCAACGAGAAGGGCGAGCCGGACCTGCACCGGCCGTGGATCGACGAGCTGACGCGGCCCAACCCGGACGACCCGACGGGACGTTCGACGATGCGCCGGATCACCGACATCTTCGACGTCTGGTTCGACTCCGG
>CAZFTZ010000226.1:0-8263 GCA_964521875.1 uncultured Cellulomonas sp.
GGCTGATCTGCGCGAGGCGCGCGCTTGGTCGCGCGCACGGTGGGGCAAGGAGTTGACGAACCGCTACTTCGACGATCTGCACGAGGGGGCGCAGTACATTGCGGAGAACCACGCCTCTTTCCGCGATCGCCATGATCTCGCCGGCGGCACAGCACTGCTCCTCTATCCGGTTCGCGAGCACGACATCGTGTACGAGCCCCTCGCGCCTCGCCTTATCGCCATCGTTGCGGTGATTCGGCAGGGCCGTGACATTCCGGCAATCCTGCAGAAGTGGGCGGCACCGATTCGGCGGGAGCTTATGGAGATCCGCGACAAGGTTGCGCGCGGCGAAATCCAAGTTCCTTCGCGAGGCGTGCCGAGACCACGACGCAAGAAGTAACACGAATCACCGAGTGAACCCGCGCGCGGCCGGTCACCTCAAGCGCACCCGCACGGTCACTGCAGGAACAGCGTGTAGCGCTTCACCCCGACCATTGATCCTATTTGGTATTTGTCCAGCACGGTACCGCTGGGTGCCAGGAACGCAAGGGCGCTGGGTGCCGTTTGGGTGTCAGTTTGTCAGCCCGACTTGGCAAGAAAGGTGTGACTGGGCGCATTCGGCTCCGCCCCGAGCAATCCCTTGTGGTAGAGCTTGCGCCAGCCAAACACCAGGTTGGCGTTCACTTCATGCCGACGCGCCACGACTGCCACCGAAGCCCCGCGCACCAGAGTCTCTTCGACGATCTGACGCTTCTCGCTCGCGGTTCGATACCGTCTCGGCGGCACGCTCCGGCCCAGCGTGTCCGTTGCACTCACTTCTTCTGACGTGTCCATCCTCACCTCACGTGGACAGGTAGTACGTGTCCATTTCAAGGACACGCATCATCGGTCAGCAACTGAGTCCTTCGTTATGCGGCCGTGGGCGGACGCTTACCCGCATCCTCCGCAATCGTCGTCCTGAAGCCTTTGCCACGAACAGCGCCGCGCAGCCCCAGATCGCGCAGCTGTCGCGCCACCGTGCACTTCGCCACACGGATGCGCTCGCGATTGAGCTGCTTCCAGGTCTCGCGTACGCCGTACACACAGAAGTTCTCGTGCCACACACGATGAATCTCAGGGCGCAGCGCCATATCTCGTTGTGCCCGTGCCGGCAGGCGGCCCGGATCGGCCTCACGGGCCTTGTGCTCGTAGTACGTCGACGGGGCGATCTGCAGCTGCCGGCAGATCGGCTCGACCCCGAATATCGACGCGATGCTCGTCGATGTAACGAACCATCACTTGCGTCGGCGGTCGAGCTCCGCCTGGGCAAAACATGCCGATGCCGTGCGCAGGATCTCGTTGGCGCGTTTGAGCTCGCGGTTCTCCCGCTCCAGCTGCTTCAGACGTTCACGATCCGACGTGCTCAGCCCGGCGCGCTTGCCTTCGTCACGCTCGGCCTGCTGCACCCAAGGCGCAGGGACTCGCTCGTACAACCGATCTTGCTTGCGATCGACTGGATTGCCGCCCACTGCGAGCCATACTGGTCTCGGTGCTCGGCGACCATCCGCACCGCACGTTCTCTGACTTCTGCTGAGTATCGCTTCGATGTTGTTCCCATGACTCCATCCTCTCAAAGTATGGAGCCTCGGGGAAAGTCGGCGCGGTTCAGTCGAAGAATAGCGATTGCTGCGTAATACACCCGTTCGCGAGTAGCAGACGCAACCCCGCCGCGTGTTCAAAGGCCGCGACACACATTCCGGAAACCGCAAGGCCGCGAGTGGAACCATCGACTTCCGCGTCCTGGAGTTTATGAAGTAGTGCGTCTTGTAGATCCTCTGACCGACGAAAGATTTGGTTCTGGGTGTACTCCATGGAATCCTGCTTTTGGTTGTGTATATTACGCTAGCGCGACAACGAGCCCGACGTCTATCAATCGTGTAATTTCATAGATAGCTCGTTTCGAATGCATTCTGGCAGTGCGATGCGCGATGCACGCCGATCCGTCGCCGCTTCGTCCACTTCGTACTTCTCACCCATCACAATCTGAAACCAACGCTCACGATCTCGCACGACTTTGAACATCTTTTCGTCCTGGGTCGCCGCAACAAACGGCATGTATAGATTGATGGATCTTCGTACGCGCTCGGCTAAGCAACCGATTCGATCGACACGTCCGGAACGCTGTTCGAGCGTCGAGGGATTCCAGCAAAGATCGTGGTGAATCACGTATCGGCAATGAAGGTGCAGATCTACGCCTTCAGCGAGCACGCTGCTGGCGATCAATATCTCCGGAAATAGAGGCGTGTTGAACGTAAGGAGGAGCCTACGTCGCGTATCGTCGCCAACTCGGCCATTCGCGAGACGTACGTTCGGCAAGAGAATCGCGCTCTCGTCGTCGGTATCACCCTCTGCAGGGTCGAAAACGGAGCGGACGTCCTTCCCGAAATGCGTCCCAGTCTGAACCTTGTCCAGGGCATTCAAGTACTCGGTACGTTCTTCCTCAGTACAACGCTCAACTAGAAACCGGCAGAAACCCTCGATCCGATCCCGCAGAGACTCGCCGTTCTCCTGTGCCTGGAGAGCCTTCGCGATACCATCTACAAAGTTGGTGCAGTCAAGTGGGAAGTAGCGGACGAGAAATGACGGTGTGCGCAGGAAGCGGCGCACGACCTCAATCGTCTGCGCACGATGCTCAGTTGAAAGATCGAACGGTGCAACCACGGCCTCCAACGCAGTCGTGATCGAGGCTCGAAGGTTTTCATCCTTAAAGAATCTCTCGCCCAACTCTTCGAGCAGGCCTTGCACTTCCGCTGGGCTGCGTCCACGAACTTTCTGCGCGCCAAGTGCAAGCACTTCCTGATGCAGCCGCGCAGAAATGTGTTGCCGCAACGCGCGCCCGGTCGCTCGGTAGTGACAGAAGATCAGGACCTTCTCGCCCGACTTCCAGAGTTGAATGGCGCGTTCCGTCGTAGCGCGGATCTTTGGATGCGCAGAACGAGCGTCTCGACTTTCCTTAGGAAGGGCCTTGTCGAGGTGGCCGAGGTACCATTTCAGCTCGGAGACATCGCCAACTGCGTCCGTATCGCTGTCCTCGTCAGTAACGGCGCTGCCACTCGATCGAGTTTCAAGGTAGGCCTCGAACGAAGAGGCCAGCCCATCAGCGAAGAGTGCACGGCCTTTGCTGGAAGCGGCAACGAGAGCCTGCGCCCTTCCAGCGAGGAGAAATGGAAGCAAGGTTTCTGCTGTAATCTCGAGCCCACCGTTCGTCGCTTGGTCTCCAAGAATCGCGGCGCCCGTATGCAGCTCACGGCGTGCGAGTTCGCTGCCTTCGCAGAGCGTCATCGGACGAACATGGCGCAGCACCCAGGGGCTCAGGGCACGCTCGGCATTCTTGATGGCTTTTCGGGTGTAGTCCACCTGCTGCGCCACTTGGGCTACGATGCCTTCACCGTTCGTGCGCTTGGCCTCGCTCCACCATCCTTCGACATCCGCCTCTGTAGGCGTCTCGATGTCGATGTGCTCGGCAGTGAGTCGCCCCCAAGCACTGTCTAGTCTCAGTGCTGCTCCTTGTGCGTCATCCAGCGTGCTCGCCAGCGTATTGATTTCGGATTTGAACGCCTCACGCGTCATCGTCGGTGCGCGCTGTCCTTTCCAGTTGATGCCCTCGAAGCGTTCAAGAACCCTGATGAGCTCTGCATGCCCGAGTTGGAACGGGGTGGCCGTGAGAAACAGCATCCGATCGAATTTGTTCGCAAGTGGTCCTCCGTTTGACACCAGCTTGGCTTCGGCATCGAACTCGGGCTGGCCGAACAGGGAGGCAAGCTTCGTTTCCGGATTCTTTACGTGGTGAGCTTCGTCCAGCACGAGAAGCGGCGAGCGAAACCTCGCCCGCAGAAGCGCCTCTTGCCACACCCGCTCCATCTCCGAAGCGAGCGCGCAACGCACCTCAGTCAAGCGCTCTTCCAGGTAGGCGGACTCACGAAGCGGCACGTCTCGCAACACCTTGACGAGCGGATCGAAGTGCTTGCGTTCCATGTCTTCGAGCGCTTCGGCGAGGAGCGCAGGCACCGGATCGTCACGAACCTCATCGCGGAAGCGATCATCCGCGCGATGCAGCGCACGTAACCAGCCCTGGTAATCACGTTTCAGTAAATCGCCAAAGATGCCGGGAGACCATCGCTCGTACTGATCCTTGCGCAAGATGCGTGCGGCAAAGCGACCGAAGTTGCGCCGCTGATCTCTCAGAGAAGAGCGCCCTTTGAATGCCCGCTTCACGACGGCTAGCTTGGCGAATGCATCGCCGATCGATCGATTCAGAGCCCCATGAGCTAGGAAGATCACGTGCCTGCGGCGCTCCTCGGGATCGTCGAGAAGCCGTAAGAACTCGACACCGGAGTCGGCAGTCGCAGCGCGAAAGCGGTGTTGAAACTGCGGCGAAAGACAGTGCTTACAAAACACATTCCAGTCCTTCGGCCACTTGTGGCGCAGGCTCGGAGGCGTCATGACGACCACCGGTCCCTCGTTTTCGCGATCGATCAAGATCGAGGTTGCGACGGCGAGCGCAACGAAGGTCTTACCCATTCCAACCTCGTCCGCGAGAATGACGCCAGGCTGTCGTCCGAGACGCGCCAGCAGCTCACGAGCCGCACGCGCCTGCCGATCGGCGTCGCGAACCGAGATACGTTTATTCCTGAGACGGATTTCAGTTTCGGCGAACGGCGCGAAGCTCATCTCAAGGCTTCCGCAAAGGCGGCCTCCACATAACGATCAATGTCCGGAACTGACGCGATACCTGCACCGCGCCTCGTCAACTCCTCGATCGACTTCCTGATTACCTGGACAATTGCACTGGGCGGAAGACCATCTACCGCAACTTTTTCGGGGCGAACGCGGCGCAACGCCAATGCAATCTCGGCGAGACAGAACTTGGCTTCGCCGGGATAGCTCGCTTCGCGCATGTAGCAATCGGCAAGTGTCATGGGCCCGACAGGACCGAAGAGGCGCCACTCGTAAGCTTCAAGCGAGGACACTGGCCGTTCGAGACGCTCGCGCATTCGCTCCAGCGCCGCGGAAAGTCGCTTCGTACGGCGGAGCAGAAACGATTGCGAATCGAATCGACGCAATGGATCAAGCTCCGCTCCGCGCTGCGCTCCTTTTCGCTTGCGCCTCGCGAACACCTCCGCCACTGCCTGTGGCATTGGTCGCGTCGATGCGAGAACTTGGAGCAACTCTTCTAACGTCAGCGTGCGGAGCACCTCAGGCGGAGGAAGCTTCGCAGGATTCGACACATTCACGGGCCAATGAGCAACGGACGTACCACTCGAGTGGCGCCATGCGACCTCGAGTACGAACGGGATTTCACTCGCCTGCCAGATGAGTGTGTGTACTCCCGAGCCCCTGCCGTCGGCTGACGCAAAGATTTCCTGTCCGCCGGGCATTCGAATGATCCACTCCGAAGGAAGCGGATCGACGAGCGTAACGGCAAGCGATGCAGGGTTGCCTGGGATGTAGCTCGCTTCCTGAAAAGCTGCTGGCAGCGGTAGGATCGTTCCACCGCCCTCCTCGATCTCGCTTTCCGGATCCCAAATGAGCGATTCCGATTCGATGTCGATCTCGTCGCCGGTCTCGGGCCAAATCTCATCGAGGATCTTCGCTTCCGGGTCGGACGCGCGTACGTGATATACGAGGTTCGCTTCGAAATTCACGTTGCGGCCGCCTGCGCCCAAGCCGGCACGAGTGAAGTTGCTCGACCCCACAAGCAAAACGCACCATTCGTCGTTACTGAGATAGATCATCTTTGCGTGCAGGTCGCGACGCTCCTTGGCCTGCTCGGCTGAAACGGAGCGCACGGTGAGCTCACTCTGCTTGGCGCCGAGTTCGACCATTGCACGCGGCGCAAAGATTCGCGTGCGACCGTCTTCGCACGACTGCGTTCGTACGTCGAGCACGACCGTACGCGGACCGCGCTGCGCCATGATCTTGCACAGTGCGGACATAACCTCCGTGCCGTCGCGGTCGAAGAACGGCGAAACGACAAAGGCCGCACGCGGCGGGCGGTTACTCGGCCAAGCTTCGCGCAGCTGCGATAGCATTGACCTTCCCGGGCCACCGAGCACGACCATAGGGCTCGGTACCGGAACATGGGGCCAGGAAGCGATTTGCGCCCGTACGGAATCAAGTGCCTGAACGGCTCTTGCCTTTGGCGCACCCGCCTCGCCCGAACCTACTGCCGCAGCGATCAACTCGCCGAGAAAGTCGAGCACACGCAACACTGATTGGCGGTCGCCACCTTCCTTGCGATTGAGTTCCAAGACGCCGAAGACTTCAAGGTTCTTGCGATATCCCGGCTCGGTGAGATTTCCGGAGCCGATGATGATCCTTAGATGATTTGCCCAGACGAGCAGCGAGATCTTGGAATGCTGGATAGCGTCTCCGCCGGCGATCACGCCAAGGACGTCCCAACGCAAGCTTTCTTTCTCGCGAGCATGGCGCCGATCGGCAAGCACGACGACTCGCGCTGCCGCTAGCTTTTCTTCTCGCTCCACCATGTATTGGACCGCGTCGCTTTCCGAAGGATGGGAATCCATGCCGAGAAAGCGGCCCAAGCATTCAGTCTCGAAGAACGCTGCATCGAACGTAAATGTCGAGGCAACGCAGAACCTTGCCTCTCCGGCATCATCGGGGGCCTCCCACAGGGCGAGCGCCTTTCCAAATGCGCGCTCCGTCGCCTTACGCCGAGCCATACGCCCCCCTTAAATCGCGCAAGAAAGAAAGCACACTATGGATTCGATAAGGACGGTTCCAACGGTGTGTAGCACTTGGTCGCTCCGCGAGACGATAGGGCACGCGCACGAACGTTGCGCCATCAGGCGAACGTTCGAACCACGAGCGCTTGCTTTCCGGCGGTTTCGCCTCTTGCACGACGTCGTGGCGCGTCAACACTGTCTCGAACAGGTCGGTCGCGTCACGTACGCCGGCAAATCCCTTGGCAAGCTGCGCGAACTGCTGTTGAACGTTCAGAGGAGAGACCGCAAGCGCCTGTTCCGCTGCACCCAGTCTCCCAGCCAAATCTCGCGCCAGCGATGCACTTCGCACTTCTGCAGCAAACGTCCGCGCATCAATCGGTCGCTCGCGCGAATGTGTCGAGAGAAAACGAATCCAATCGAACGCCTCCTCAAGGATCCCGCATACCGCTTCAAAAGCGACGATGGCTTTCAATCGATTGGTCAAATCTCGGCCACACTTGCGCAGCACGAACGCATCGACGATTTGATCCTCACTCAAATCGACTTCGTCACTGACCTTCTGTAGCAGCCGGAACATCTCTCCGCGAGGTTCACGTTCGGGATCCTCGAAGAAGCTCGCGAGGCAACCGGCCTCCTTCGCGCCGATCTTCGCCGGCGAAAGATGTTTGGCGAGAAAGGTCCAACCCTGCCAACTCGCGCTGCGCTTCGTGAACCCGGCGGTGAGTCCGTCCTCGACTGCTGAGCGCAGCATTTGTCTCGCCTGGCGTCCTTCGCCGGATCCAAGCGCGCTATCGAGAAAGCCGTCCAGCGAACGCTCCCTCTGCCAGATCTTCAACAACTCATAGCCTTTGTCACCCAGGCGCAAGTCGTCATCGACGATACCCAAATCTCGAGCGAGCGGCTTGTACACGCCATGGAATCCGAACACGTTGGGCGTCTTGAGATAGGTTCGGCGCGAGAGCACGTCGCCGCTGTTGCAGACTTCTTGTGCCTTCTGCGTACCGGGTGTACCGCGCGTCTCATCGCGATTTCCCGCCCGAACGAAGGCCTCCACGAGGAGCCATTCGAACACGAGAAACGCAGGCGTAATTCCATCCGCCGCCAGTCGGTCTTCCAGGTTCTCGCATACGGCGGCCGATACGGCCATAGCCGACAGAAAGCGCGGCCGAATCATGCGAGCTCTGAGACCTGGGAGGATCTGGTCAGCCAGACGATCGCCGATCGTCGCTAAACCGAGCGGATCGAGTGCACCTTCATCTTTGACACGTGGGTCTGGCAGTGTCAGGAACGGCAATGCGGTCGCCATACGTCTCACTCACATCGCTTGCGCTGCGTAGTCCCGCACCCAACACAACGTGTTCACCAGCGCCATGTCTTCTGGCGTTCGACAAGGAATGGTGAGCAGATCCGGATTTGCGACCACGATCGCGAGGCTCCTGGCGCGAGAGACCGCGACGTTCAGCCTGTTCTTGCTGTACAGGAAATCCATGAAGCGTGGCAGGTAATCACCGCTCGACGTCGTCATCGAGACGATCACGACTTCCGCTTCCTGCCCCTGA
>CAZFTZ010000227.1:0-10865 GCA_964521875.1 uncultured Cellulomonas sp.
CGACCACGACCTGCCGCACCTGCTGGACCTGGCGGAGAAGGCGGCCGCGATCGGCGTGGAGCGGTACGTGCTGGACGACGGCTGGTTCCGCCACCGGCGCGACGAGACCGCGGGCCTGGGCGACTGGTTCGTCGACGAGGAGGTGTGGCCGGAAGGCCTGACGCCGCTCGCGGACCGGGTGCACGCCCTCGGGATGGAGTTCGGCCTGTGGTTCGAACCGGAGATGGTCAACCTCGACTCCGACCTGGCGCGGGCGCACCCGGACTGGCTGCTCGGCACGGCCCACGGGCCCGGTGTGCCCAGCCGGTACCAGCACGTGCTCGACCTGGGGAATCCCGACGCGTACGCGTACGTCCTGGAGCGGATGAGCGCGATCGTCGGCGGGTACGGCGTCGACTACGTCAAGTGGGACCACAACCGGCCGCTCGTCGGCGCCGGTCACGGGCCCGGGTTCGAACCCGGGGTCCACGCCCAGACGCTCGCGGTGTACCGGCTGGTCGACGAGCTGAGGTCCCGCCATCCCGGGCTGGAGATCGAGTCGTGCTGCTCCGGCGGCGGGCGGATCGACCTGGGGATGATGGACCGCTGCGACCGGGTGTGGGTCTCCGACACCAACGACGCGCACGAGCGTCAGCGGCTGCAGCGCTGGACCGGCCTGCTGCTGCCGCCGGAGATGCTCGGCAGCCACGTCGGCTCGGATGCCGACCACACCACCGGCCGCGTGCTGGACCTGGCGTTCCGCGCGGGGACGGCGCTGTTCGGGCACCTGGGGATCGAGTGGGACCTGTCGGCGCGGTCGGAGCAGGACCTGGCGGCCCTCGGCCGATGGGTCGCGCTGCACAAGGAGCTGCGCCCGCTGCTGCACGGCGGCGACGTGGTGCATGCCGACCCGGCCAACCCGGCGATCCAGGTGGACGGCGTGGTGGCGGCCGACCGCTCGGACGCGCTGTACCGGGTCGCCGCGGTGGACCACACGCTGGACTGGCCGGCGGGCCGCGTCACGCTGCCCGGGCTGGCCGACGAGCGCGTGTACCGGGTGACGGCGCAGCCGCCCGGCGACGCGGCGGTCGCCGGGGCGTGGCTGCCCGGCTGGGCGGCCAAGGGTGCCGTGCTCACCGGGCGCGCGCTCGGCGAGGTAGGCGTCGCGTGCCCGTTGCTCGACCCGGACCACCTGGTGCTGCTTCGCGCCACGGCGATCGGCACCGTCCCGAACTGAACCGGTTCACACGCGCGGTCCCCCGCCGCTAGGGTGTGCGCCGGACCGACCCGAGGAGGACCAGTGACCGACCCCCGCCCGCTCGTCGGCGACGCGCTGCCCGCTGCCCGCGGCGGTGTCACGCGGACCCCGCGACCGCCGATGGGCTGGAACAGCTGGGACTGCTTCGGCACCACGGTGACCGAGGCGGAGGTGCTGGCCAACGCGCGGTTCATGGCGCAGCACCTGCTGCCGTCCGGGTGGGACACGGTGGTGGTGGACATCGACTGGTCGGACCCGACGGCGAAGGCGCACGGCTACAACCCGGACGCGCCGCTGGCGATGGACGGCTACGGCCGCCTGGTGCCCGACGAGGTCCGGTTCCCCTCGTCGGCCGGCGGGGTGGGGTTCCGGGCGCTGGCCGACGAGGTTCACGGCCTGGGCCTGAAGTTCGGCATCCACGTGATGCGGGGCATCCCACGCCGGGCGGTCGCAGCCGACACCCCGGTCTTCGGCACCACGGCGCGCGCCTCCGAGGTCGCCGACTCGCGCAACGCGTGCGGCTGGAACCCGGACATGCTCGGCCTGGACCATACCCACCCCGCGGCGCAGGCGTACTACGACTCGGTGCTCGCGCTGTACGCGTCATGGGGCGTCGACTTCGTCAAGGCCGACGACATGCTGTGGCCGTACCAGCGCGCGGAGATCGAGGCGTTCGTCGCGGCGATCGAACGGTCCGGGCGCGAGATGGTGCTCAGCCTGTCGCCCGGCGGGCCGTCGATGGCGCACCTGGAGCACCTGCGCGCCCACGCCACGATGTGGCGCATCTGCAACGACCTGTGGGACCGGTGGGAGGACGTCGCGGCGAACTTCACGCGGTTCGCCCGGTGGGCTCCGCACGCCGGTCCGGCCGGCTGGCCGGACGGCGACATGCTGCCGCTGGGTCGCATCGGGCTGCGCTCGGAGGTCGGCGAGCCGCGCGACGACCGGCTCACCCCGGCCGAGCGGGTGACGCTGATGACGCTCTGGGTGATCGCCCGCTCCCCGCTGATGGTCGGTGGCGACCTGCCAACGTCGGACCCGGCGACCGTCGCCCTGCTCACCAACGCGGACGTGCTCGCGGTCCACGCGACCTCGTCGGGCGCCCGCGAGGTGTTCCGCGAGGACCCGCTGGTGCTGTGGGCGGCGGACGGTCCGCGTGGTGAGCGCTACGTCGCCGCGTTCAACCTGGGCGCCGACCCGCTGACGGTGGCGCTGGACGCCGGCGACGTCGGCCTGCCGCCCCAGGTCGCCGCCGGTACCGTGACCGAGCTGTGGACCGGCGCGGTCGTGCCGACGCGCCTGGTGGCCGTGCAGTCCGACGAGGCCCACGGCGTCACGCCCGGCAACACGGCCCTCGACCTGACGCTCTCCCCGCACGGCGCCGCCCTGCTGCGCTGGGCGCCGTAGGCGGGGCCGCCGCCCCGAGGAGGGAGTGGCGGCCCCGCCGGGCATCCGGTCAGGACTCCTTGACGGTGCCCTTCCCCGGCGTCCAGCCGACCGGCCGGACGGTGAGGGTCGCCGTCCCGGTGGTCACCGATCCCGACGCGTTGGTGAACACCGCCCGGTACTGGCGGGCGTTCTGCTTCGACTCGGCCTGGAACGTCAGGGTCGGATCGGTGGCGCCCGCGATGTCGCTCCAGGGACCGCCGTTCCCCTGCCGCTGCTGCCACTGGACGGTCGGCACCGGCCAGCCGTCGGCGGCGGCCGTCAGGGTGGTGCTCTGGCCGGCGAACGCCAGGGTGTCCGCCGGCTGCTGCGTGACCGTCGGCGCGGCCGGCTCCGGCTCCGGCGGGGCCACCTGCGTGACGAGGGTCGCCATGCCCCACTTGTCGCGGTTGTTGGCGTTGCCGTCGACGCCGTTCCAGAGGAACTGACGCTCACGCGTGCTGGTCGATGCGTCGTCGAACCCCACGTCGAAGCGGACCCGCCGCCCGTCCGCCGCATCCGTGATGCCGAGGTCGGACAGCTTGATCGCCGCCTCGATCGCGTAGCCGTGGTCGGTCATGACGATCGTGGCGTCGACGGCGGGCTGGGTGCTCTCGTTGTGGTTGTACCAGTGGACCTCGGGCGTGGTGCCGCCTTCCGTCTCCGGCGCGCCCTTGATGATCAGCTGGGTGTCGGCCGCCTGGATGGAGCCGCCCTGGTCGACGTTGTTCGGCCCGACGAACATCTCGATGGCGTCGCCGTTCCAGACGTTCCACCCCGTCTGGGTGTTGACCTCGGGGGTGTCGTCCGTGACGTCGGAGTAGACGTAGAGGTTCTCCGCGTCCCACGCCAGGCGGTAGTCCGCCTGCAGACCCTGCTTGGCGATGCCGAGCACGCGACCGGAGTCGTTGACCTCGAGCGTCGGCCCGTCCGGCCAGGTGGCGTCGAGCTGGCCGTCGACCGTGATCTCGCCCACGGACGCGAGCGGGATGTCCGTCGTGTTGTTCGAGTTCCGCTCGCCCTGCGCCGGCGAGAACGTGTACGTGTACGGCGCACGGTTGCCCAGCATGACGTCGTAGATCTCGTAGTTCGTCGTCATCATCTGCTGGAGCAGGGTCTTGTACGGGCGGTCCGTGACGTCGACGAGGCCGATGCCGCCCGCCTCGCCGTTGTACCCCTCGTACCAGCGACCGGTCGTGGCCTGGTCCACGGCGAGGAACCAGTTGGTGCCGATCACCTCGCCGGTGGCCGCCGCCTTCTCGACGTAGTTGCGGTACATCTCGCCCTGGGAGAGCTCGTCGTCCGCGAACCGCACGCCCGTGATCAGCCCGTGGCTGGGCTCGGCGTAGTGGAACTCGCTCATGATGAACGGCGTGCCGCCTGACCACTGGTACATCTGGTCGATGCGCGCGGTGTCGAAGTCGTACGTGTAGTAGTTGTACGTCAGCGCGTCGAGGTAGCGGCCGCCCACCGTCGAGAGCGCCTGGCGCAGCTTCACGTCGTTCATGACGTTGGCCAGCCACCGGTCGCCGATGAGCATGTGGGTCGTGTCGTACTTGCGGAACTCCGTGGCGATCGTGCCGTAGAGCTTGTCCAGGTAGACGTACGTGAACGCGTCCATGTCCGCCACGGCCGCGTCGGTCGTCGGGACGAAGGACAGCTCGCGCAGGTCGTCGAACGCGCTCGCGGACAGGCCCCACGCGGTGTCGAACGCCGCGACGTCGCCCGCGTAGCGCTCGTCGAGGAAGTCGACCAGTGCGCCCTTCGTGCCCGACTCGCTCGCCTTGGCGGCGGGGACCTTCTGGCGCAGGTTCTGGTAGTCGACCTCGTTGAAGAACATGTAGCCGAGCAACGAGGAGTCGTCCGCCCGCGCGGGCAGCTGGGCAGCCAGCGCGGCGTCGATCTGGTCGACGAGTCCGGGCTGGTAGATGTCGTAGAGCTTCGACGTGCCCGGGACCACCGCGGTCGGCAGGTTGAGGAACTCGACGTTGGTGAAACCGGGGTCGTACGACGCGTCGGCCGAGAAGGCGCCGGCCGCGTTGAAGCCCCAGGCCTGCGCCCGCGAGACCATCTGCTGGTAGTAGGTCTCCGGGTCGAACGAGCCGTTCTTGCGGATGAGGTTGGCGACGTAGAAGGAGAAGTTCGTCGTGCCGCTCTCGAGCCAGGCGCCGTTCAGGGGGTCGCTCGGGTCTGCCGGGTCCGGAAGGTACGCGTACTCGTACTCCCGGCCCGTGACCTGCGTGTACGTGTCACCGGTGTAGCCGAGGCCGTCGAGGCCCAGGTTGAAGGTGGCGTTTCCCTCGGGATCGACGAGGATCGACTTGCCGTCGACGGTCTGGACGTGGAAGTAGCCGGTCGCCTGCAGGCCGAGGCTTGCGCCGCTGCCCACCAGGCCGCCGTGCGCGTCACGGTCGGTCGGCGGTGTGAGCGAGCCGTAGTACGCCTCGTCGGCCGCCACGTCCGACTGAAGCTGGTCGTCCGAGGTGACCTTGCCGGGGTAGTCCGCGGAGATCACCTGGCCGTACTGGTCGACCGTGAGGTCCGCGGTCGTCGTGTACGACAGGTCCCGCACGATGCTCGTCGTGTACCCGGGCTCGGCGGCCCAGACCGAGAGCGTGCCGCGTTCGACGTGCACCGGGCCGGTGTACGTCTGCACGTTGCCCGTGCCGAGCCGGTAGTAGATCGTCGCCCCGGGGGTTGGGGTGCTGAGCGTCACGTCGACCGCGCCCTCGATCCGGCCGGCGTCGGGAGACGCCTGCACCGCCGCTACCCGGTCGTTGACGTGGACGCGCGCCACCTGGGTGGCCCACGGCTGCGTGAACCCGTCGATGCCGGCGCTCGAGATCGTCAGCCGCAGGTACCGGTCGCCGGCGGCGAAGTCGGTCGACTCCGTGACGGTGAGCGGCCAGTTGCCGGCGGTCTGGTTGACGAACGCGTACTGCTGGATCGCCACGTCCCGCCACGTGCTGCCGTCCGACGACGCCGCGAGCGTGATGTGCGCGGGCTGCTGGTCGGCCCAGTTGTAGACCGGCACGGAGACGCCGGTGATGTCCGCGGTGGCGTGCCAGACGAGGTAGCCGTCGTCGAGCGAGTTCCGGGTGGCCCGGGCGACGTCGGTCTCGATGTTGGCAGGGTTGCTGGTGTCGATGCCGATGTTCGGGCTGGTCTCGACGGCGAGGCTGAAGTCGTCGTCCGTGAACGAGCCGGCCGGTCCGCCGTCGCTGACGAGCGCCCAGCCGGTGCCGAGCGACCACCACGCGGTGGACGCCGGGTCCTCGAAGCCGCCGTCGGTCAGCAGCTCGGCACCGGTGGCGTTGGCCTTCAGCGTGAGGTCGTCGGCGTAGACCTGGCCGGGCGTGCCGTTGGTCGAGTCGGCGAGGGCGAAGGTGAACTGGCCGGTGGACGGCGCGGTGAACGTCCGGAAGTAGTAGGTCCACTCGTCGGTCAGGGTGACGTCCTGCCAGAACTGGTCGCCCCAGCCGTTCTGCGTGTCCTGCGAGCGCAGCGCGACCGTGCCGCTGCCCTTGAGCCAGGCACCGAAGGTGTACTCGACGCCGGCGGTCAGGCCGGCGTACTGGCTCGGGCCGTCCCAGCTCGCGGTGCCGGTGAGGGTCTTCGCGATCGCGTAGGTGCCCGAGTGGGCGACGGTGACCGGCACGGGCGCGTAGGTGCGCGTGAACCCGGACTGGAGCTCCCACGTGCCGTCGCTCTCGATGCCCGGGTCGGTCAGCAGCTCGGTGGTCCCGCCGGTGACCGTGAGGGACAGGTCATCGACCCAGAGGTCGCCCGGGTCGGCGGAGTGCGCCAGCACGCGGAGGTAGTGCGGCGCCGAGACCGTCGGGGTGAACGTCGCCGAGACCTGCGTCCACGTGTCCGTCAGCGGGAAGCCCTGCCAGACGGCGTTGCCCCAGGAGACGTTGTCCTGCGCGTTGAGGTCGGCCTCGCCGCGCCCCCGCACCCACGCGCTGAACGTGTACGACGTACCGGCGGTCAGTGGCACCCACTGCGCGAGGGCGGCGGGCCATGCGCCGGCGTCGCCGGCGACCGCCCCGCTGACCGCGTAGTCCCCGGAGTGGGCGTAGCCGGTCGGGTCGGGGTCGGGGTCGGGCGTCGAGCCGGAGCCGGACGAGACGACGGTCCAGGGGTCGATCGTCCAGACGCCCGAGGCGCCGGCGCCGAGACCCTCGAACCCGGGGTCGCTCAGCAGCTCGACGTCGCTGCCGGCCGCCTTGAGCGAGGCGTCGTCGACCCATACCTGGCCGGCGCCGCGCCACGCGACGTCGATGACGCGGAAGTCGTAGGCGGTGGTCTCCGCGGGCGTGAACGTGTACTCCCCCCAGGTCCACTCGTCGGTCAGCGTCACCTGGTTCTCGCCGAGACCCTCGCCGGTGGCGGGGTTCCGGGGCGTGATGGCCACCGTGCCCTGGCCCCGCAGCCAGGCGCCCATGGTGTAGGTGACGCCGGCGTCGAGGGTGACGGTCTGGACCGTGCCGGTGTACGTCTGGCCGAGCTGGCCGGTGACGGCGTACTGGCCGGAGTGGACGGGGTCGGGGTCGGCGGCCGACGCGAGGGGGGCGAGGCCGACGAGTGCGGTGGTGGCCACGGCGAGCGCCGACGTGGCGCGCAGCCAGGTTCTGGACATCGTCATCGATGGGGCTCCTTACAGCTTTGTAAGTGGAGACCAGACTATGAACCGGTTAAGGCAACGTCACTGAACCGGTTCATACCGGACGTTGTCAAGAGGGGTGTCCCGCGCTCGTCGGGCGCGCACCCGGGCAACGAATCTGAACCGGTTCACAAGAACCACAAGATCCCGGTACCGTGAGCGCAACCGACAAGGAGCCGCTCGTGTCCGACGCTGTGCCGACCGTCCGCCCGCTGCACGACGGGTGGACGGTCATCCCCCTCGCCGAGCGCGAGGTGCCGCCCGCCGTCCTCGCGGCCGGGCCGGTCCCCGCGGCCGTCCCGGGGGTGGTCCACACCGACCTGCTCGCCGCCGGCCTGATCCCCGACCCGCTGCACGGCGCCAACGAGCGGCTCCAGCACTGGATCGGCAGCACCCCGTGGCGATACCGCACGGTCTTCTCCGCCGACACCGCCGTCACCGCCGCCGAGCGGGTGGACCTCGCGTTCGCCGGCCTCGACACCGTCGCGACGGTGCGGCTCAACGGCACGGTGATCCTCGAGTCGCGCGACCAGCACCGCTCGTTCCGGGTGCCGGTGCGCGACCTGCTGCGCCCGGAGGGCAACGAGCTCGTCGTCGACTTCGCCGCCCCGGTGCCGTACGCGGACGCGACCAGCCTGGCGCTCGGCTACCGGCCGCACGTGAACCACCACCCGTACAACGCGATCCGCAAGATGGCGTGCAGCTTCGGCTGGGACTGGGGACCGGACACCGCGACCAGCGGCATCTGGCGCCCGGTGACTCTCGAGTCGTGGTCGGTCGCCCGGCTGGCGTCGATCCGTCCGGTGGCGACCCTCGACGGCGCCGCGGGGCGGCTCGCCGTCCACGTCACCGTCGAGCGGTCCGGGTCGCCTGTGCGGCCCGACGAGCCGCTGACGCTCGTCGGCCGCATCGCAGGGCAGTCGACGACCGTCGTCGTCGCACCGGACGAGACCGCGGCGGTGCTCGAGCTGGCGGTCGCGGACGTCGACGTCTGGTGGCCCGCCGGCTACGGCGAGCAGCCGCTCTACGACCTCGACGTCGTCCTGACGACCGCGAGCGGCACGACGACGCTGGACCGGGCGCACCGCCGCATCGGCTTCCGCGACGTGCGCCTCGACATGACGCCGGACGCCGCCGGCGTCCCGTTCGTGCTCGTCGTCAACGGCGTGCCCGTCTTCGTCAAGGGCGTCAACTGGATCCCGGACGACCCGTTCCCGCACCGGGTCGACGCGGCGCGCTACGCCCGCCGGCTGGACCAGGCGCTCGCGGCGAACGTCAACCTGGTGCGCGTCTGGGGCGGCGGCATCTACGAGAGCGAGGACTTCTACGACGCGGCCGACGAGCGCGGGCTGCTCGTCTGGCAGGACTTCCTCTTCGCCTGCGCCGCGTACGCGGAGGAGGAGCCGCTGCGCGCGGAGGTCGAGGCGGAGGCCCGCGAGGCGGTGGCCCGGCTCGGGTCGCACCCCAGCCTCGTCGTGCTCAACGGGTGCAACGAGAACCTGTGGGGTCACCAGGAGTGGGACTGGCAGCCCCGTCTCGAGGGCCGCACCTGGGGCGCGTGGTACTACCACGAGCTGTTCCCGCGGATCGTCGCCGAGCTGGCCCCGCACGTCGCCTACACACCGGGCAGCCCGTTCTCCCCGGTGCCCGGCGACGCGCACAACAGCGAGCCGAACGGGACCATGCACCTCTGGGACGAGTGGAACGCGCAGGACTACCTGCACTACCGCGACCACCGGCCCCGGTTCGTCGCCGAGTTCGGGTGGCAAGGCCCCCCCGCCTGGTCCACGCTCACCGCGGCGCTGGACGACGACCCGCTGACCCCGGAGTCGCCGGGCATGCAGGTGCACCAGAAGGCCGCCGACGGCAACGTCAAGCTGACCGACGGCCTGCTACCCCACCTGCCGCTGCCGAGCACGATGCCGGAGTGGCACTGGGCGATGCAGCTCAACCAGGCGAACGCCGTGCGCACCGCCGTCGAGCACTTCCGGTCGCTCGCGCCGCACTGCCTGGGTGCCGTCGTCTGGCAGCTCAACGACTGCTGGCCGGTGGTCTCCTGGTCCGCCGTCGACAGCGACGGCCGCGAGAAGCCGCTCTGGTACGCGATGCGAGAGGCGTTCGCGCCCCGGCTGCTGTCGGTGCAGCCGTCGCGGCACGGGCTGGTGGTGGCGGTGTCGAACGACACGGCCTCGCCGTGGGCCGGGTCGGTGCGCGTGGTGCGCCACGGTTTCGACGGCGTCGTGCACGACGAGGCGGCGCTCGAGGTCGCGGTCGCGCCGCGATCCACCGTGCGGGTGCCCGTCCCGGCGTCCGTGGCGGTGCCCGACGAGCCGCGGGCCGAGATGCTGCGGGCGTCGCTGGACGGCGTCCGGGCCGAGTGGTTCTTCGCCGAGTACCGCGACAGCGCGCTGGAGCCCGCGAAGCTGGACGTCACCGTGGCACCGGCCGGCGACGGGTGCGACGTCGCCGTCGTCGCGCACACGCTGGTGCGCGACCTGGCGGTGCTCGCGGACGTCGTCGACCCCGCGGCGCGCGCCGACCGGGCGCTCGTCACGCTGCTTCCGGGCGAGGGCGCGACGATCCACGTGACGGTGCCGGGATCGCCGGCCGTCGACTTGGCGGGGTTCGGCCGCGCACCAGCGCTGCGGACCGCGAACGACCTGCTGCGCTGAGGCCCGCTCAGACCCGGGAGCCGACCGCCACGAGTGGGACCGTCGTCACGTGCGCCGGCTCGCCAGGGCCGTCGAGCGACAGCCACAGGTCGAGCTCGCCCCGGCCGGGGTGCCCCAGGTGGTCCAGCGCATCGGGCAGCAGCGGCACGGCGACGCTGGTCGACGCCCCGGGCGCGACGGTCACGGTGGCGAAGCCGAGCAGCACCGCGCGGCGCGGCACCAGCCCAGGCACGCGCGCCCGGCCGTAGAGCTGCACCACGGTGCTGCCCTCGCGGGTGGACGTGCTGGTCACCGGTGCCGAGACGACGACGTCCGGGTAGCTGCCGGTGACCGTAGCCTCGCCGAGCCGGAACGTCGCGTAGCCGAGCCCGGCCCCGAAGCCGAAGACCGGCGCGTTCTCGGCGTCCAGATAGCGCCGGACGGTCTCCAGGCGTTCGTCGTACGCCACCGGCAGCGTGCCGCTCGAGCGGGGGAGCGACACCGGCAGCCGGCCGGACGGCTCGCGCCGCCCGGTGAGGACGTCGGCGATCACGGTGCCGCCCTCCGGACCGGGGTACCAGGCGTACAGCACGGCGTCGCACAGCTCGGCGACCCGGGCGATGCCCAGCGGCCGGCCCGAGACCACCACCGCGACGGTCGTCGTCCCGGTGGCGGCGGCCGCCTCGACGAGCGCGACCTGCGCGGCGGGCAGGGCGACCTCGGCAAGGTCGTAGCCCTCGCCGGTGGTGGCGCGGGCGCGCCTGCCCGTCGCATCGGCCGCGCCGTTGGCCGCGAAGTCGTCGTCGTAGGACCGCTCGCCGCTGCTGCCGAGGACCAGCACGGCGACGTCGGCGGCTCGGGCCGCGGCGGCCGCGCGCTCCAGGCC
>CAZFTZ010000228.1:0-8209 GCA_964521875.1 uncultured Cellulomonas sp.
GGGATGGCGTGCCGCTTGCGCGACGCCCGCTTCGTCAACCGGGCCGGCTCCATCTCCTTGATCTCGCGGCGCAGCTTGGCCATCCGGTTGCGGATCCGCCGGCGGTCCAGCTCGATCTTCGTCTCGCCGGGTCCACGGGAGCCCATCCCGGCGCCGCCGCTCACCTGGCCGCCGGCCTGCCGGGACATCGACTCGCCCCAGCCGCGCAGCCTGGGCAGCAGGTACTCCAGCTGCGCCAGCTCGACCTGCGCCTTGCCCTCCTTGGACTTCGCATGCTGGGCGAAGATGTCGAGGATCAGCGCGGTGCGGTCGATCACCTTGACCTTGACGATGTCCTCCAGCGCGCGGCGCTGGGAGGGCGCCAGCTCGCCGTCGACGACGACGGTGTCCGCGCCGGCCGCCCGGACGACGGTCGCCAGCTCGGCGGCCTTGCCGGAGCCGAGGTAGGTCGACGCGTCCGGCACCCGGCGGCGCTGGAGCAGGCCGTCGAGGACGACGGAACCGGCCGTCTCGGCGAGGGCCGCCAGCTCGCGGAGCGAGATCTCGGCGTCGTCGCTCGCCCCCGTCCCGGTCAGCCCGACGAGCACGACGCGCTCGAGGCGCAGCTGCCGGTACTCGACCTCGGTGACGTCCTGCAGCTCGGTGGACAGGCCGCTGACCCGGCGCAGGCCGGTGCGAGCCTCCAGGTCGAGCTGGTCGCCGTCGTAGGAGGTGTGCTCGTCGGCGGTGGACTGCAGCGCCGTGCCGTCGTAGCGGCTCGCCCGTGCCAGCACCCGCGCGACGACGTCGTCAGCCACCTCCTGGGCCGAGCGCGCCGGACGGCGCTCCTCGTCGGTGGTGGGCTGTGGGTCGTTCACGCGGTGCCTGCTTCCGTCGTCGGGCCGCGGTGCGCGGCCCTTCAAGGTTCGCACGCGCCAGGCCCGGCGGCGACGCATTTCGCCGCGGGCCGACACACTAGGGGCCGTGACCGAGCCCGACCACTACTTCTCCGCCCGCCCGGCCGGGCCCGACGAGCGCCGGACGATCACGGTGGAGCTCGCGGGGCGAGCGGTCGACGTGCAGACCGCCGGCGGCGTGTTCTCCCCGGACCACGTCGACCTCGGCACCCGGGTGCTGCTGCGCGAGGTGCCCGACCCGCCGCCCACCGGCGACCTGCTCGACCTCGGCTGCGGCTGGGGGCCGCTCGCGCTGACCCTCGGTCTGCTGGCCCCGGAGGCGCGGGTGTGGGCGGTCGACGTCAACGAGCGTGCGCTGGACCTGGCGCGCGCCAACGCGTCCCACCTGGCGCTGGCGAACGTCACCGCGGCGCTGCCGGACGAGGTTCCGTCCGACGTGTCGTTCGCCACGATCTGGTCCAACCCGCCGATCCGAGTGGGCAAGAACGCCCTCCACGCGCTCCTGGCGTCCTGGCTGCCGCGCCTGGCGCCTGGTGGTGAGGCGTGGCTCGTCGTCGGGCGCAACCTCGGTGCGGACCCGCTGCAGCGCTGGCTGTCCGACGAGCTCGGCGTGGCGGTCGACCGGGCCGCGAGCGCCAAGGGGTTCCGGGTGCTGCGCGTCAGGGCCTGATCCCGGCCTGCGGCCGGGTGCTGACAGGTCAGCCGGCGAGCGCCACCCAGTCGACCGCGACGTCGGCGACCAGCACCGCCGGGCCGGCGAGCTCGGCGTGGCCGTCGGGCAAGGCCGTGACGCGCAGCGCGCCGCCGGGGACGTGGACGTGCCACTCGTCGGGCGCGCCGTCACCGCCCCACGCGCGCACCGCGAGCGCCGCCGCGACCGCGCCCGTGCCGCAGGACTGCGTCTCCCCCACCCCGCGCTCGAACACCCGCATGGCGACGAGCCCGACGCGATGCCCGTCCTCCTCGGTGCGCTCGCCGAGCGGCAGCACCAGCTCGACGTTCTGACCCCCGGGATTCGCCGGGGTGACCGCGGGAGCCACGGTTAGGTCGGCGCCGTCGAGCTCGTCGCCGGACGCCACCGCGAGCACGACGTGCGGGTTGCCGACGTCGACGCGCAACCCGGGCCGCGCCACCGGCAGCCCGCGCACCGTGACGTCGACGTCGCCGCCGGCCTCGACCGACGCCTGCCCCCCGGGCAGGAGCCACGGCCCCATGTCGACGGCGTACCAGGGGTCGCCGTCCGGACCGTCCTCGCGCCGGACGCGCTTGGCGCCCGCGCGGGTGCCGACGACGAGCTCGCCGGTCGCCGGGTCCCAGAGTCCGAGCCGCTCCAGCCACGTGGCGAACACGCGCACGCCGTTGCCGCACATCTGCGCCAGCGAGCCGTCGGCGTTGCGGTAGTCCATGAACCACGTCGCGGCGGGGTTCTCGGCCAACGAGGCGGCGCCGTCCGGAATGCGGTCGGAGGCGACCAAGCGGATCACGCCGTCGCCGCCGATGCCGCCGCGGCGGTCGGCGAGGGCACGCACCAGCTCGTCGGTGAGCTCGATCCCACCGTCACGGCCGTCGAGCAGGACGAAGTCGTTCTTGGTGCCGTGGCCCTTCACCGCGTGCAGGGCGGGAGCGGCGGGCCAGGTCATGACCCCAGCCTACGGCTCGTCGGGCGCGTGCCCGGGTCCGGCAGCGAGCCTGCCCGGGCGCGGTCCACGAGGTCCAGGGCGTGCCCGACGAGGTCCGGACCCTGCGCGTCGAGCCAGTGCACCCGAGGGTCGCGGCCGAACCAGCCCATCTGCCGCCGCGCGAGCCGGCGGGTGGCGACCACCGTCTCGTCGTAGGCCTGCCGCTCGGTGAGCCGCCCCGCGCGGAAGGCGAGCAGCTGCGCGTATCCGACCGCACGGGCAGCGGTGCGGCCCAGTCCCCCGCCGGCGAGGAGACGGTCCACCTCGTCGACCAGCCCGGTGGACCACATCCGCGCGACCCGCCCGGCGACGCGTTCGTCGAGCACCGCGCGGTCGCAGTCCAGCCCGATCTGCAGCGCCGGGACCTGGTAGACGTGCTCCGGGAGCGCCGACGAGTACGGCCTGCCGGTCAACGCGATCACCTCGAGCGCGCGGACGATGCGCCGGGCGTTGTGAGGCCCGATCCTCGCGGCAGCGGCCGGGTCGGCGGCGGCCAGCTCGGCGTGCAGCGCGCGCGGACCCTCGGCGTCGGCGCGGGCTTCCAGCACGGCGCGCAGGTCCGGGTCGGTCCCGGGGAAGTCCAGGTGGTCCAGCAGGGCCCGGACGTACAGACCGGAACCGCCGACGGCGACCGGTGTCCGGCCTCGGGCGGCGAGGTCGTCGAGCACGGCGCGACCCCACCCCTGGTAGTCGGCGACCGTGGCGTCGTCGGCCGGCGCCAGCACGTCGAGCAGGTGGTGCGGCACCCCGTGGCGCTCGTCGGGCGGGACCTTGGCGGTGCCGATGTCCATGCCGCGGTAGAGCTGCATCGCATCCGTGTTGACCACCTCGCCGCCGAGCGCGAGGGCCAGGGCGATGCCGAGGTCGGACTTGCCGGTGGCGGTGGGACCGACGACGGCGACGACGAGCGGTCCGGAGCCGCCCGCCCCGTCCGACGAGGTTGCGACGCTCATCCCGTCACCCGCCAGGTCAGCACGGCGTGCATCGCGCCCGCGAGCACCTCCCGGTGGAGCAGCCGCGCGTCGACGCGCGCGCCACCCACAGCTGCGGTGAGCGCCAGCCACGGCCCCCACCCCGTCACGGCAAGCTCGTTCGCCAGCACCGGGTCGAGCCGCCACAGGCGCTGCCGGGCCGCTTCGCCGGCGTCGGCGAGGTCGGCGAGGACCGCCTCGTCGTAGGCCGGCGCCCGCGGGTCGTCGGCCAGCGGAGCGTCCGGCCCGTGCCGGCCGGACAGGGAGCCGACGCCGAGAAGGGCGCCGGCGTCCCGGTCCGAGAGGTCGACGCCGGCCGCGTGGGCGGCTGTGGCTCGCCCCGGCCGTGCGTCCGGCGCGGCGATCTCGACGACACCCGACGCGCGCACTCCGCACCGACGCGCCAGGAGCAGTCCGACCGACGCCGGGACTCCGGCCATCGGCGCGCCCGCCGGACCGACGGCCGACCACCCGAGCAGCTCGTCGGGCACGCCCGCGGCACCCAGCGACACCCGGACCGCCCCGATCACCCGGCGGTCCCTCCGGCCCGGTGCGACGACGTACACACCGCCGCCCTGTCCCGGCCGGTCCGCGTCCACCGCCACCCCGCCCGCCGCGGTGACGGCACGGACCGTGTCCGCGACCGCCGCCAGCGCCGCCTCCCGCAGCGCCGCGCCCGGGTCGCCGACACCGCCCGCGCCGGGCACCAGCAGCGCCGTGTCCGGGATCAACGCCGCCGCGACCAGCATGCCTGCAGGTTACGGCCCCGGGGTGCACGACCGACGGCTTCTCGTCGTCCGCCGGAGGTGCGCCGGACGGCGTGTCGTCGCGAACGGTAGGTACTCTCGGGTCATGGCGTCGTTCGCCGACCGGGCCGGCCGTCGGCTCCAGGAGTGGTTCCGCCGCATGGGGCGGCCCGCCGAGGCTGCGGTGGACGAGGACGCCGACCTGCACGACTCGGTCGCCGCTCTGCTGGCGCGCGAGCTCGGCGTCGTCGAGCCCGCCGAGGACGTGCCGGTGCCGGTCTCCCCCGCGCGGATCGCCACCTGGATGGCCGACAACGGCTTCAGCTACTTCGTCGACAGCGACGGCGACCTGGGCGGGATGTGGCGCGGCAGGCTGTTCTACTTCTTCCTGTTCGGGGAGCACTCCGAGATCCTGCAGGTGCGCGGCCAGTGGCAGCGCGAGGTCACCATCGAGCGGATGACCGAGATCCTCGACGTCTGCAACGAGTGGAACGCGGAGCGGATCTGGCCCAAGGCGTACGTCCGGGTACGGGACAACGGCCGCGTCCACGTCGTCTCCGAGGTTGCGCTGGACCTGGAGCACGGGGCGACCGACGCGCAGCTGCACCAGGCGCTGTTCTGCGGGCTGTCGACGGGCTCGATGTTCTTCGACGCGCTCGACGAGCGGTACCCCGACCCGGTGGGGGTGGCGCCATGAGCTCGCCCCACGCCATCGCTTGCTGCGCTCCCGAGTCCGCGGGGGCCCCGCGATGAGCACCCCCGGCTGGTTGCTACGGGCCCTGTCCGGCCTGCCGAACACCGCCAAGGCGCCACGGCTGGACGACGAGCCGCCGGCCCCCGTCACGCGCGCCCGGATCGCCGACTACCTGCGCAAGCGCAGCTACCGGTTCGTGGTCGACGACGACGGCGACCTGACCGGCACGTGGGACGGCAACCGGTTCTGGTTCCTGCTGCTCGGCGACGGGCAGGAGATCCTCCAGGTGCGCGGCCGCTGGCACCGCACCCTGCCGCTCGACGCGCGCGCCTCGATCGCACTGGTGATCAACGACTGGAACCGCGAGCGGATCTGGCCCAAGGCGTACGTGCGCGAGGAGGAGGGCATGCTCGCGATCTACGCCGAGACCTCGGCCGACCTCGAGGCCGGCGCGAACGACGCGCAGCTGGCGCAGGTGCTCTCCTGCGGGCTGGGCACCGGCGTGCAGATGTTCCTGGCGTTCGAGTCGACGCTGCCGGTGCCCGGCGAGGCCGACGCGCCGGACGTCCCGGACAACTGACCGGCGTCAGAGCCCGCCGAGGATCTGCCCGAGCAGGATCTTGACGATCATCGCCGCCGGGTACACCAGCGCGTAGCCGAGGGCCACACGCGAGTCGTGGCCGGTGCGGCCGTTGGCGAACGCGAGCACCGCCGGCTGCGTCTGGGTGCCGCCGATCACGCCGGACAGCTGCGTGCCGCCCATCCGGAAGACCCGCCGCATCACCTGGTACAGCCCCACCGCCACCACCGTCGTCACGACGAAGCCGAGGACGAAGATCCGCCACCACTCGCCGGACGAGAACGCCGCGCCGATCTGCGAGCCGGCGCGCGAGCCGGCCTGGGCGAGGAACACCAGCAGGCCCAGCTCCGAGATCGCCTGCGCAGCGGTGTACGGCATCGCCGTCACCACCGTGCCGACGCGGCCGATCCGGCCGAGGACCAGCCCGAGGATGAGCGTGCCGGCGGCCGAACCGATCGAGAACACCCGCCCCGGCACCGGGAAGGCGACGACGCCCAGCAGGATGCCGAGGGTCATCCCGACCCCGAGCACGATCGGCGTGATGTCCGACAGGCCGCGCGCCGAGTCGCCGAAGAACGTCGACACCTCGCTCATCCGCGCCCGCGGCGCGATCACCCGAACCCGGTCGCCGAGCTGGAGCATCACGTCGTCGGACGCGATCACGTCGACGTCGCCGCGGCGCACCCGGCTCGCGGTGGCGCCGAACCTCTGGGCCAGTCCGAGCTCGCCGACCGTCTTGCCGGCGACGCGGGCGTCCGACACGGTGACGCGCCGCATGTCGAGGTAGGCGCGGTCGATCTCGAGGTGGTGGCTCGAGGCGTGGCCCAGCTCGGCCGTCACCGCCTCGACCTCGTCGGCCGGGCCGACGACGAGCACGAGGTCGTCGGGCAGCAGAGTGTCGCGGTCGTCGGCCGTCAGGATCGGGTTCGTCTCCCCGTGCCGGACGCGCGAGAACGTGATGCGGTCGCCGTGCTCCTTCTCGAGCTGGCGGATGCCCGGCGCGGTGCCGACCTCGACCCGGATGGTGCGGTTGACCAGCGGCGGCGGGGTGTCGGTGTCCTGCTCGCGATGGCGCAGCGCCAGGTAGACCGCGGCGAGCATGCCGACGACGCCGAACAGGTAGGTCACCGCGTACCCGACCGTCGGGGCCGTGGGCTCGCCCGCGGCTTGCTGCGCGGCGGCCAGCGCCGGGGTGTTCGTCAACGCGCCGGCGAAGGCCCCGGCGACGGTCGGCGCGTCCAGCCCGAGGGCGCGCCCCATCCCGACCGCGACCAGCGCGCCGACGACGACCACGCCGACCATCGACAGGATCGGTCCCAGGTTGCGCCGCAGCGACGCGAAGAACGTCGCGCCGGAGTCTATGCCGACGGTGAACGTGAACAGCGTCAGCCCGAGGGTGCCGAGCGACTCGGTGATCTGCATGTCGATGCCGTAGCGCGACGCCCACGCCGACAGCGCGATGGCGAGGAACAGCACACCCGCCGCGCCGAGCCCGACGCCCTTCACCTTGAGGCGGCCGACTGCCGAGCCGAGCCCGACGACGACGAAGAGCAGCAGGATCGGCTGGCCGGCGAGGAAGGCGAGGACCTGGGACATCGGCGCTCCAGGGGCTGGTGGCATGCGGATCGGTGGCGCCATGACAGCACCGGCCGCCCGGCGAGCCGGGGGCCGAAGGGCCCGTCGACGACGACCGGACGCGAAGCGGGGCGCCGGCCGGGAGACGGTTCGGGACCCTCGACCCAGACGAGCCATGACGCAGGACGTGCACCACGCCGATAGCGCCGACCGCGGATCGGGCGGGGACCGACGACGCGACCCGGCCTGCGTCAGAGTGCCGGCGACCCCACCATCGGCATGCCGAGCGACACCGGCGCGCCGGGGGTCGCCGGGGCGTGGGCGTGGCTGTGCGCGTGCTCGTCGTGCTGCCGCGCCTGCCAGGCGTCGCCGGCGCGGGTACGGCGCACGACGAACACACCGGCGTCCAGTGCACCGTCGGCGATCAGGAAGTGGGGCGCCGCGTGGGTGACGTCGACCCGGACCAGGTCACCGGGGCGCGGCAGCTCGCCGGGCACGGCCGCGGGCGGCGTGGCGAAGTGGACCAGCCGGTTGTCGGCGGCGCGCCCGGACAACCGCGCGGTGGCGCCGTCCTTGCGGCCCTCGCCCTCGGCGACCAGCACCTGGACGGTGCGGCCGACCTGGGCCTGGTTCTCCTCCCAGGAGATCCGCTCCTGCAGCTCGACGAGCCGCTCGTAGCGCTCCTGGACGACGGCCTTGGGCACCTGGCCGTCGAGCGTCGCGGCGGGCGTGCCGGGGCGCGGCGAGTACTGGAAGGTGAAGGCGGACGCGAAGCGGGACTGCTCCACGACGCGCAGCGTCTGCGCGAAGTCCTCCTCGGTCTCACCGGGGAAGCCGACGATGACGTCGGTGGTGATGGCGGCGTCCGGAATCGCGGCACGCACCCGGTCGAGGATGCCGAGGAACCGCTCGCTGCGGTAGGAGCGTCGCATCGCGCGCAGGACGCGGTCCGAGCCGGACTGCAAGGGCATGTGCAGCGACGGCATCACCGACGGCGTCTCGGCCATCGCCGCGATCACCTCGTCGGTGAACGCCGCCGGGTGCGGGCTGGTGAAGCGCACCCGCTCC
>CAZFTZ010000229.1:0-3623 GCA_964521875.1 uncultured Cellulomonas sp.
TCGTTCGTCCAGGCCCGCGAGACGTTCGGGGCGTCGACGGCGCAGACCGGTGCCGAGGCGCAGCTGCTGCTGCAGGACGTGACGACCGCGCAGCGCACCGGCGGCTCGAGCAGCCGCGACGTGTTCCTGCACCGGGCGACCGGCAAGTCGACCGGGGTCTCCGTCGGCGACACCGCGACGACCCCGTCCCGGTTCCCGCTGATCAGCGACGAGCTCAAGGCGGCGCTCGCGGACGGCAAGCAGCACTGGCAGTCGGTGGCGATCGACGAGAACGGCCACGTCACGCCGGCGGTGATCGTCGGCCAGCAGGTGGAGGTGCCGGTCGTCGGCACGTACCAGATGTTCTTCCTCTACCCGCTGGACGCCGAGCAGCGGCGGCTGGACTTCCTGCTCGGCACGCTGGCGCTGGCCGCCGGCGCGCTCGTCGTGCTGCTCGCCGCGACCACCTGGCTGGTGACGCGCCAGACGGTGCGCCCGGTGCGCCGGGCCGCGGAGGTCGCCGAGCGGCTGGCGAACGGCCAGCTCACCGAGCGCATGCCGCAGCGTGGCGAGGACGAGATGGCGACGCTGGCCCGCTCGTTCAACGAGATGGCGGCCTCGCTGCAGGACCAGATCCGCCAGCTCGAGGACCTCTCGGCGCTGCAGCGCCGGTTCGTCTCCGACGTCTCGCACGAGCTGCGCACGCCGCTGACGACGGTCCGGATGGCGGGGGAGATGCTCTACGCGGCCCGGGACACGTTCGACCCGGCGGTGAAGCGCTCCGCCGAGCTGCTGAGCACCCAGCTCGACCGGTTCGAGGACCTGCTGGCCGACCTGCTGGAGATCAGCCGGTTCGACGCCGGCGCGGCGGTGCTGGACGCCGAGGGACGCGACGTGCGCGAGGTGGTGCTGCGCACCGTGGACAACGTCGTCACCCTCGCCGCCCGCAAGGGCTCCTGGCTGCGCGTCGACCTGCCCGACGAGCGCGCGGTGGCGGACATCGACCCGCGCCGCGTCGAGCGGATCTGCCGCAACCTGCTGGTCAACGCCGTGGAGCACGCCGAGGGCACGCCGGTCGAGGTGCGGGTGGCGGCCGACGCCAACGCCGTCGCGGTCCTCGTGCGCGACCACGGCATCGGCATGACGAAGGACGAGGTCGCGCACGTCTTCGACCGGTTCTGGCGCGCCGACCCCGCCCGGGCGCGCACCACCGGGGGCACCGGCCTGGGCCTGGCGATCTCGCTGGAGGACGCCCGGCTGCACGGCGGCTGGCTGGAGGCCTGGGGCCGCCCGGGCCAGGGCGCGAGCTTCCGGCTCACCCTGCCGCGCCGCGCCGGCATGACGCTCGCCGGCTCGCCGCTGGACCTGGTGCCGCCGCCCGAGCCGGAGCCGGAGCCCCGGGCGCCCTCGTCGGGCGAGGTGCCGCGCACCGACCCGGCCGCGCTGCCGGAGTGGACCTCGTCGTACGACGCCGACCGTCAGGAGGTGCCGTGATGCACCGCCGCACGTTGCGCCTGGCCGCCGCCCTGGCCGCGCTCGCCACCCTGGCCGCCTGCGCCCGGATCCCCACCTCGGGCACGGTCGAGGCGGGCAACGACGACGAGGTGCCGCAGCAGGGACCCGTCGTCGTGCTGGCCGCTGGACCGCAGCCCGACTCGCAGCCCAAGCAGATCGTCGGCGACTTCCTCACCGCCGGCGCTGCCGGCCTGTCGAACGGTCTGGACTTCAAGGTGGCCCGCCAGTACCTGTACGGCGACGCGGTGGCGAAGTGGGACCCCACCGGCGGCGTGCTCATCGTCTCCGACACCAAGGTGGACCAGCCGGCCGACACCCAGGTGACCGTCGAGGCGGCCGTGGTCGGCAAGGTGGACGCTGACGGCACGTACGCGGAGGTGCCGCAGGCGGCGCGCGAGACGGTGACGTTCGACCTAGTGCAGGACACGGCGGGCCAGTGGCGCATCCAGGAAGCGCCGGACGGTCTCATCCTCACCCAGCGCCAGTTCCAGGCGCAGTTCCGCCAGGTGTCGCTGTACTTCCTGACGCCCGACGAGGCCTACCTGGTGCCGGAATCGCGCTGGTACCCGGAGGTCAACCTGGCGACGTCCGTCGTCAAGGGCCTGCTGGCGGGCCCGTCGCCGTGGCTGCGCGATGCCGTGAAGACGGAGGTACCGCAGGGGGTGGCGCTGACGCCGGAGTCCGTGACGGTCGACCCGGACGGCCAGGCGGAGGTCGACCTCGGGCCGGCTCCCGCGGTGCAGGCCGCCAACCGCGACCTGCTCGTCGCGCAGATCGAGGCGACGCTGGAGCAGGTGACCCAGGTGCGCTCGGTCGTCGTGCGCGCCGGGGCGGACGGACCGCAGCTGCAGGGCAACGCGACGCTGACGAAGGCCGGCGACCGCGAGCTGCCCGGCGGGCCCGAGATGATCGTGTCCGACGAGGCCGACGGCGACCGCCTGATGACGCTGACGGACGGCCGGCTGACACCCGTCGACGGCGTCGGCGCGCTGACGGGGCTCGACGCGCGCAGCCCGGCGCGGTCGGAGGACGGGTCGCTGCGGGTGCTGCTGTCCGGAACGAGCGTGGTGGCGCTGGCTCCCACCGCCGGCCAGCAGGCGACGCCGCTGTGGCAGGGACCCGACGCCGCGGCGCCGTCGGTCGACCGGTTCGGCTGGGTCTGGACCGCGAGCGCGAGCACGGTGTTCGTGCTCGACGGCAAGGGCGGCAAGCCGCTGCAGCTGCACCCGCAGTGGCTGGCGGACCGGCAGGTGAAGGCGGTGCGGGTGTCGCGCGACGGGACGCGGGTGGCCGTGGTCTCGACCGGCCAGGACGGCGTGGTCTCGGTCGACGTCGCCGGCATCGCGCGGGACACCTCCGGCGGGCCGCAGCAGCTGTCCGACCCGGCGCAGCGCGTCGGCGCGGCGCTGACCGCGGCCGACCAGGTGGTGTGGATCGACGACGCGACGCTCGCCGTGCTGGGACGCGACGCCGGGTCGGCGACCGTGTGGGAGGTGCCGGTGGGCGGGCCCAGCACGCCGCTGCCGAACGTCGCGGGCGCGGTGTCGCTCGCCGGCGGGCGCACCGAGCGGAGCCTGCTGGTCGCGACCGACACCGGCGAGCTGTGGCGCTACAACGGACCGACCTGGACGCCGGTCACCGGCATCGCCGGCGTGCGCGACCCGTCCTATCCCGGCTGAGACGTCCACAGCCCGCGTCGCCGGTCTCCATCTCGCGGGCGCGGGCGGTCGCGCGCGGCACCGGCCGCGGGCCCGACGAGGCTGGGCGCCGTGGGCGACTCCTGGTGGCGCACGGCGGGCGCCGACCTGCTGGGCCTGGTGCTGCCGGTGTGCTGCGCGGGCTGCGGTGCCGACGACGTCGCGTGGTGCGCCGACTGCGCCGCGATGCTGGCGGGGCCGCCGTGGCGTTCGGAGAGCCGTGCCGGCCGGCTGGACCGGATGGACGGCACGGCGCCCGTGCCGGTGTGGACCGTCGCGGACTTCACCGGGCCGGTGCGCCGGGCGGTCAGTGCCTGGAAGGACCACGGGCGTGCCGACCTGACCGGCCCGTTCGCTGCGGCGGTACGCCGTGCAGCGCGCGCGGCCGTCGAGGACTCGGGGGTCCGGGCCGCCCTCGAGCCGCCGCCGCCG